>NZ_CP110011.1:4975000-5052333 GCF_025947345.1 Flavobacterium sp. N502536
ATTCTAAAAAAGTAGTCCCGGGCAGACTCGAACTGCCGACCCCTACATTATCAGTGTAGTACTCTAACCAGCTGAGCTACGAGACTCTGTTTTACTTAATTTTCATTTTTTTTTAAATTAACAGCAAGAGTAATTGAATTTAGCGATTCAGATCCTTTAAATAAACATCTTTTTTCCTTAACGTGCATTACTGCTAACATTTAAGGCTCTAGAAAGGAGGTGTTCCAGCCGCACCTTCCGGTACGGCTACCTTGTTACGACTTAGCCCTAGTTACCAGTTTTACCCTAGGCAGCTCCTTGCGGTCACCGACTTCAGGCACCCCCAGCTTCCATGGCTTGACGGGCGGTGTGTACAAGGCCCGGGAACGTATTCACCGGATCATGGCTGATATCCGATTACTAGCGATTCCAGCTTCACGGAGTCGAGTTGCAGACTCCGATCCGAACTGTGACCGGTTTTATAGATTCGCTCCTGGTCGCCCAGTGGCTGCTCTCTGTACCGGCCATTGTAGCACGTGTGTAGCCCAAGGCGTAAGGGCCGTGATGATTTGACGTCATCCCCACCTTCCTCACAGTTTGCACTGGCAGTCTTGTTAGAGTTCCCGACATGACTCGCTGGCAACTAACAACAGGGGTTGCGCTCGTTATAGGACTTAACCTGACACCTCACGGCACGAGCTGACGACAACCATGCAGCACCTTGTAAATTGTCTTGCGAAAGATCTGTTTCCAAACCGGTCAATCTACATTTAAGCCTTGGTAAGGTTCCTCGCGTATCATCGAATTAAACCACATGCTCCACCGCTTGTGCGGGCCCCCGTCAATTCCTTTGAGTTTCATTCTTGCGAACGTACTCCCCAGGTGGGATACTTATCACTTTCGCTTAGCCACTGAAATTGCTTCCAACAGCTAGTATCCATCGTTTACGGCGTGGACTACCAGGGTATCTAATCCTGTTCGCTACCCACGCTTTCGTCCATCAGCGTCAATCCATTAGTAGTAACCTGCCTTCGCAATTGGTATTCCATGTAATCTCTAAGCATTTCACCGCTACACTACATATTCTAGTTACTTCCTAATAATTCAAGTTTAGCAGTATCAATGGCCGTTCCACCGTTGAGCGATGGGCTTTCACCACTGACTTACTAAACCGCCTACGGACCCTTTAAACCCAATGATTCCGGATAACGCTTGGATCCTCCGTATTACCGCGGCTGCTGGCACGGAGTTAGCCGATCCTTATTCTTACGATACCGTCAAGCTCCGACACGTCGGAGTGTTTCTTCTCGTATAAAAGCAGTTTACAATCCATAGGACCGTCATCCTGCACGCGGCATGGCTGGATCAGGCTTGCGCCCATTGTCCAATATTCCTCACTGCTGCCTCCCGTAGGAGTCTGGTCCGTGTCTCAGTACCAGTGTGGGGGATCTCCCTCTCAGGACCCCTACCCATCGTAGCCTTGGTAAGCCGTTACCTTACCAACTAGCTAATGGGACGCATGCTCATCTTTTACCGTTGTGACTTTAATAGTGATCTCATGCGAGATTGCTATGCTATGAGGTATTAATCCAAATTTCTCTGGGCTATCCCTCTGTAAAAGGTAGATTGCATACGCGTTACGCACCCGTGCGCCGGTCTCTAGTTCCGAAGAACTATACCCCTCGACTTGCATGTGTTAAGCCTGCCGCTAGCGTTCATCCTGAGCCAGGATCAAACTCTTCATCGTATATTTTTATATTATATTGCGATGTCGTCTCTATCGGTTCTTTGCGAATCTCTCGATTCCATTACTCTTATTCTTTTGTTTTAACATCTCTGTTAAAACGGCTGTCAATTCAATATGTCTACGAACGTGTCTTCTTGTGTTTGGCTTGTATTTCAAAGCGGGTGCAAAAGTAGAAAACTTATTTCTAAATGGCAAGAGTTTTTTGAAGTTTTTTTTAGAAAATTTCTTTTCGTTTTTACTTCTTTCTCCTTCCAATCTTTCAATGAGCTTCCCGTGTTTTGCGGGGTGCAAATGTAATATCCGTTTTCCATTCTCGCAAGCTTTTTTGAATTTTTATTTGAAAATTTCTTTTCGTTTTGATTCCTTTTCTTGCCAGTATTTCGGTGAACGTCTGTCGCTGTTGCGGGTGCAAAAGTAGACACTTTATTCACTTTTACAAGCTTTTTACACAAGTATTTTTGATGTTTTTGAAAACTTTTTGTTAACACTCTGATAACACCCCTTTTAGAATTTAATCTATTTTTAGTTTTGAAAGGTTTTTCTTTAGTGAATCTCTTTCAGGATAATCCCATCTTTCCAAACGCCCCGATTTTACTGGTCTCGCAAAACAAACCCGACAGGTTTTGAAAACCTGTCGGGTTTAAAAGGACGCTGCGTTTTTGTTTTTTGGGTTGTTTTCTTTTGAAAACCTATCCCCTAGCCCCGATAGAAGTGGAAATCCTTTTGCTTTTTCCTTTAAAAAGCAAAAGATTGTAGCGGATAGCGGGAGAGGGCTTCTCATTAACTTCAAATTCCAAATACCAAAATCCAAACTTGATGGCTTCGACTTCGCTCAGCCAGACAAAGGCTGCTCTTATTATATTTTCGCTCGGTTGGACAAAAATTACTCTTATATATAGGTAGACAAAAATAAACCCGACAGGTTTTAGAAACCTGTCGGGTTGGTACTATATATAAGTAGGTATTTAATTTAAACTATCGATAACTTCTATTCAATTACACTTCTTAAAACATTAAGCGAGTCCTTTACAGGATTCGAAAAACTCGTAAGCTCTTTTCTCTACATAGGAATACATTGAATCGCGCAAAGGGAAAGCGCAGTGCCCTCCATATTTTGGAGTTTCCAGATAAACATATGCACTATCCTGAGCTATGGCCCTGGGGTAACATCTTTCGCCCAAAAATGGATCATCTAATGAATTAATGATTAAAACCGGAGTTGTAATGTTTTGAAGCGAAAATTCCGGAGAAACCCTCTGGTAGTAATCATCCCGGCTTGCAAAGCCATGTAGCGGTGCTGTAAAATACTGATCGACTTCATCAAATGACGAGATTTTATCAATCTGGTCACGGTTTATAAAATCGGGAAACTGTGCCGCTTTGTATTTTAGCTTTCTTTTAATGTCAATTGTAAAGTTCTTTAAATAGACTCTGTTAAAACCTTGCTTGAGTACAGCAGCACTAGTTGCAATATGAGTTGGCACAGAAATAGAGACCGCTGCCTTTATACGTTTATCGATTTTTGTCCATCCCAGATAATTCAATAGCTGAACTCCTCCCATTGAATATCCGATCAAATAAACATCTTCGAATTCTTTTTGAAGAACAAACTGCACTACTTCGTCAAGATCATCTACCGCACCGTGATGATAAAGTCTCGGAAGACGGTTCATCTCTCCTCCACAGGTACGGTTGTTCCATGCAAAAACAGAGAACCCCTTTTCCTGAAAATAAGCGGCACAGCTATTATTATACGTTCTGCGCGAATCACCCTCTAATCCATGGCATAAAATGACTGCTTTTTTAGAATCGTTTATAATAAAATCGATATTTATAAAGTCGCCGTCGCTTAACTCGTGTTTTTCTCTTGTATAACCCGGAACTTCATACTTTTTAAACAAAGCAGCATAAATAGTAGAAATATGTCTGTTGCGATGAATAATAGAAGGCAAATTGTATTCTGATTGTTCAATTATTGGCATGACAAAATGTTTTTTATGGTGCTATACAAATCTAAGAAATCAATCCATATCAAACGTAATGCTGCCTTCTTTATTTCATTTTACACCATCAAAATAAGTTTGTTTAATGCTTGTTTGTTTTAAAATCCATAAATATTACTTTTCTTTTCTAAAGACCAGTTTAAACTTATGTACTCTGCAGTACAATTTATTCAGTGGCCTTAAATTATGGTACAGTTCACCTCATTTACTTCAGTCCGATAAATTCACGAAATCCTTTTTGTTTTCTACTTGAAATTGGCAATGTCATATTGTTTGACATTTCACAGAAGAATCCTTCATTCTTTTTAATTCTGCAGATATGACTGACATTAACGATATAAGATTGATGAATTCTAAAAAAAATCTCGTCATTAAGATCATCTTCATATTTGCCTAAATTCTGGCACGCAACATGTTCTTTTCCATCAAGTGTAAAAATGCTTGTGTATCTGCCATCCGCCACGCAACATATAATTTGATCTACTTGAATAAAATCAACTTTATCAAAAGAAGAGATTAAAATATATTTTTTCTTTTTATTATCCATAAACTTATTTTATTAAACGGTTCACAAATTAATCTAAACTCCTATCAACTCTGTTATTTCCAGAAGGGTAATTTTTCACATCTAATAAATTTCACAGGAGAAGACTCCACAAAACATACATGCTCCCTACACTACTTTTTGATAATAGTCATTGATATTTCTTACAAAAATAAAATATATTTACAAATGAGTACTTCTAATATAATAGATGGTTTAGTTTGCGTAACACCCGGCTTAAAATAGGTCATAAATGAAACTATTACTTATAGTGGGACAGTACTATTATGCACGCCAACTATAAAAATATAAAAGAAACAGTGTAGTTAAAGTTTAATTTTTATTTATTCGCTTAGGTATAGATATCCGGTTTGTTTAGTATCTACCTGATCTTTGGTAACTGAAAGAATATAAAAATAAGTTCCGCTAGGGAGTTTTTCATTTCTTAAAAGAAGGTTTTTAACATTACAAAAACCATCAAAAACATTTTCTTTGGTGCCATATGCTGTAGTCTGAAATACTTTTACTCCCCAACGATTGTATATTTCAACTTCGTTTTCGGTTCCCTCCAGCCCGTCAATTCTCAAGTATTCATTTAATCCATCGTTATTTGGAGAAATTGAATTGTATACTACAAAAGAGTTCGTTTTTTTAAATTTTGCAATAGTAAATACTCCTTCACCTGATATACTAGCAGGAGAAGAGACTGTTTTATCCTGAAGATTAACTATTCCGCCTTGATCAACCCAAGCCTTTTTACTGTTATCCCAACGCACAATATGGATATCAGAAGGTGATTCGATAATCGTTGCAGGAGTCGTAGCTTCATCCCAACTTAAAGTAATTATAATGTCGGAAGCAGCTCCTGCTTTTTTGACTGTCCAATACTCTTTGCTGTTTATAATTAGAATATTTTTTTCTTTATTTTTAAGAGGATATAAATTATCTGCATTCTCCAAAAAGTATTTTCCACTAAAGGCATCGGAATCTATTTTAAGAGCAGAAATCCCTACAGAACGGTACTTTAATCTATCTCCAATAGGAAAGGTAAAGTCTTTATTTCCTATTTTCTTTACTTCACCATCTATAAAAGATTTATCACTTGCATTTAAACAACTTGAGCCGTTTTCAAAAATAACTATACCATCATATGCATCATCATCTATAATTCCTTCTTTAAAGTCGGCTGTACCGAAAATACTTAAATAATTAGAAACGTGAAAAGCAGCGCCCTTATCACTATTACTGTTTTTAAATTCTACATTATTCATTTCGATTGGGACAGATCCGGAAATATTCTGATATCCGGATTCTCCATACAATCGTATTATACCTGAAGAATTACCACGATTAAAACTTACCAAACCACTATTGTTCAAATGGCTGTACAAAAAAAGTTCGCCATCATTAATTACAACACCTGTAGTAGTATTATCGAAAGCACCTATAGAACTTAACTGAGTATTTGGGGCGACAAAAAGCTCTCCTTTATTGATTGTTTGGGCAGAAACAAAATAAGGAAGTAATAAAAGCAGCCCGCCTTTTAAATTTAATAATCTCATCTTAATCATTTGTTATTTTACTTTAGCTCTCTATTCCATTTACTGACTTTAATTAGTTGCGACTAATCACATACCAATTCACTCCGTCTGACTGGATTACCCAGGCTTGAAAAGCAATATCAGCAACTAAACCTGCCACTCCATCAATCGTACTATTTGCAGGACTAACGGTCACACTATTATTTGTGTTATCTATTTTTTTAATGTTGAATTTTTTACCTAACGCAGATGATGCCGATGGGATGGAAATCGTTACTGCCCCTGAACCCGCATTAACCAAGATTGTTTCATCTGAAAGTGAGGCGGTATAATTGCTTGTTTTTGTTACAATTGCGGGTAGCATTTTAGCAGCAGATACCAGTTTCAATATTCCTGTTGTAGCATCAGCAAGTATAATATTGTCACTATTTAAAGTACTGGTAGATTGTAACCCCTGTAAAGCCAAAGTCTCATTAACAGTAGTGGTAACAATAGTAGCTCCTGTTAATTTCCCTCCTAGTTTTACTTCTCCGGCATTTACCGACAATCCATTAGAAACCTTTTCTAAAACATTTGCAGTAGACTTAACATTATTTACTTCTGAAGTTAAAACTCCTCCAGTTATACTTAATGTATTTGTTGTCGCATCTTTCATACTAATACTATTACTGTCTACTCCATTTATGGTTGACTTTAATGATCCACTTGAAATTGATAGCGCATTTGTATTTACAATTGCTGCACCTGTACTAGTATTACCGTTTATCATAATTGTAGCATTGTTTGCACTCGAACTATTGCTAAAAGTAATATTAGAAGCTCCGCTATCGCCTTTATCTCCCTTCGCTCCAGCTGCTCCGGCTAAACCTTGAATACCCTGGTCACCCTTATCACCCTTTGCTCCAGTAGCTCCGGCTACACCTTGGATACCCTGATCACCCTTATCGCCCTTTGCTCCAGTAGCTCCGGCTACACCTTGAATACCCTGGTCACCCTTATCACCCTTTGCTCCAGTAGCTCCGGCTACACCTTGGATACCCTGATCTCCCTTATCTCCTTTTGCTCCAGCTGCTCCGGCTAAACCCTGATCCCCCTTATCACCTTTTGCTCCAGCTGATCCGGCTGATCCAGCTAAACCTTGGATACCCTGATCTCCTTTATCGCCTTTTGCTCCGACAGATCCTGCTAAACCCTGAATACCTTGGTCACCTTTATCTCCTTTCGCTCCAGCTGCTCCGGCTAAACCTTGAATACCCTGGTCACCCTTATCACCCTTTGCTCCAGTAGCTCCGGCTACACCTTGGATACCCTGATCACCCTTATCGCCCTTTGCTCCAGCTACACCTTGAATACCTTGATCTCCTTTATTTCCTGCATCTCCTTTATCTCCTTGGTCCCCTTGTAATCCGGCTGCTCCGGCAAAACCTTGCTCACCTTGCTCACCTTGGTCACCTTTATCTCCTTTGTCACCCTTTGCTCCAGCTGATCCGGCTACACCTTGAATACCCTGATCTCCTTTGTCGCCTTTCGCAGCAGCTGATCCCGCTAAACCTTGGATACCCTGATCTCCCTTATCTCCTTTTGCTCCAGCTGTTCCGGCTACACCTTGAATTCCCTGATCTCCCTTATCTCCTTTCACACCAGATGCTCCGGTTAAACCTTGAATACCCTGGTCACCTTTATCTCCTTTTGCTCCAGCTGCTCCGGCTAATCCTTGAATACCCTGGTCACCTTTATCACCTTTTGTTCCAGTTGCTCCGGTTAAACCTTGAATACCTTGATCTCCTTTATCACCTTTCGCACCAGATGGTCCGGTTAAACCTTGAATACCCTGGTCACCTTTATCACCTTTATCACCTTTTGCTCCAGCTGTTCCGGCTACACCTTGAATTCCCTGATCTCCCTTATCTCCTTTCGCACCAGATGCTCCGGTTAAACCTTGAATACCCTGGTCACCTTTGTCTCCTTTTGCTCCAGATGCTCCAGCTAAACCTTGAATCCCCTGGTCTCCCTTATCTCCTTTTACTCCAGCTGATCCCGCTGCTCCAGATAAACCTTGAATACCTTGGTCACCTTTGTCTCCTTTTGCTCCAGATATTCCGGTTAAACCTTGAATTCCCTGATCTCCTTTGTCTCCTTTTGCTCCAGATGTTCCGGCTACACCTTGAATTCCCTGATCTCCCTTATCACCCTTTGCTCCGGCTGATCCTTGAATACCTTGAATACCTTGCTCTCCTTTATCACCTTTCGCACCATCTGCTCCGGTTAAACCTTGAATACCCTGATCTCCTTTATCGCCTTTTGCTCCTTTAGCTCCTTTTGCTCCGGCTAATCCTTGGTCTCCTTGATCTCCTTTTGCTCCGGCTAAACCTTGAACCCCTTGGTCTCCTTTATCACCCTTAGCACCAGCCGCTCCGGTTAAACCTTGAGCGCCCTGATCTCCTTTATCTCCTTTTGCACCATCTGCTCCGGTTAAACCTTGAATACCTTGGTCTCCTTTATCTCCTTTTGTTCCAGCTGCTCCAGCTAAACCTTGGATACCTTGATCTCCTTTGTCTCCTTTTGCTCCGGTTAAACCTTGGTCTCCTTTATCTCCTTTCGCGCCAGCTGCTCCAGTTGATCCAGCCAAACCTTGGATACCTTGGTCACCTTTATCCCCCTTTGTTCCTTTATCACCCTTTACTCCTTTTGCTCCGGCTAATCCTTGAATACCTTGGTCTCCTTTATCACCCTTATCACCTTTGTCTCCTACAACTCCATTGATTTTAACCCAGTTTCGAGACTTTGAAGCCCATTCAGCATCACGGCCTGCAGCAGTGTTTTCTTTCCCAACATAGGCATAAATCGCTCCATTTGGGTCTTTTATAATCACATCCAATGTCGTAATTGATCCTGCTTTTCCTAGTTCGCCTGCAGCTTCGGTAATACCATCAGCTCCATTTAAACCGCTTTTTCCGTTTATTGGAATCCACTTATCATTATTATCAGGATCTCGTACATAAAGTATTTTTGTTTTATTATCAATGTACATCGCTATGTTATCCCCCGGATATCCAATCTCTCCTTTATTTGCCGGAACACCAAAACCATCAACTAAATTGACATTACCACTACTCTCTCCGGAAACTAAAATCCTATTCCATTTGTTATTATACCAATAGTAAAAACCAGGCGTAACATCAGAAATCGTTTGAGTATTAAAAACTAATAAACTATTCTCGTTAACATTATCAATCGTTTTTTTATCTACTGTACTTAACAAAGGAACTCTAGGGATTAAAATCCCCTTATTATTAGATACGATATCTAACATTGTAGACGCATCTGGTTTTGAAGTACCAACACCTACTTGTCCATAAGTTACAGCACCTATAAGTAGCATTAATGCGAGTAGATTCTTTCTCATTATTGTAAAGCATTTGTATTATATGCTACAAATATGTCGCTATATTTTTTCTAAATATTAGTAGAAGTAACAAGTATAGAATTCTATGATATTTTCGAAGACAAAGAGATCATAATCGCTAAAACTTATGTTGTAAAATGGTTAATTGTTAATTATTAATTGTTAATGGTTTGTGGTTTGTGGTTGCATGCTTTACTTGAAAAAATCTATACTCTGATATTAAATAAAAAACCCGTATTGTAAAAGATAAATTTGGCGAGTATGAAGAATCATAAACAAGATCTGAAGTATTGTACACAATATCTCAGTGCACAAAATTATAATGGGGTCTTTTGACCCTATTACAAAAAAAGAGAGGCTGTCAAATTTTATCTGACAGCCTCTCTTTTTTTTAAGAAACGTGCTTCTTTTTTTTCTTTTTTGCTCCTAAAAACTATACTTCTATAGAGCAATTTTTCTCTCGCAGATCAAGCAGATCAGGCAGATTTTTTATTTTTATTTTTTATTTTTTATTTTCTTAGCGCCGCTCAGGCTTCTGATAGCTAAAATAAAAATCCCCAATATTGGAAGTAAATACCAATGAGCAATAGTGAAAACAAGATGGTAGCGACAACACCTGTATTGGAAATATGCTTGATTTTAAGCAGAAAGTACAGTATGCAAATGAGCGTAAATGCTATAAAAATCCATTGCAATATGAAAAGGTAGTTAAACTGATCCGGTACTCCAAAAGCAAGGATGTAGAAGTTCAATTCGGCTGTACTGTTTACCGCCAAAACGAATCCGATAATGGTAAATATCCCTAGCAAAGAAGTTATTATGATCAGTGCCAGCAAAATTTTATCCGGTGTTTTTTCTTCTCTTTTTCTGATGAGGACGTAAGCAAATATGAAAATCGAAAGTAAAGCGATAATCAAAGCTGTGAAAAAAGGAGCAAAAAAGAGCAGATTGAATTCGTTTATACTGTTGGCAAAGTTCGATATTCCGCCACTAATTTTTATGCCTGTAACAAAATGAACCTTATTGTCTGAATCCAGTTCTTTGGTGTCGGGTCTTTGAAATGGATTTTTTATAAATCTTTCGGCTATCTGAACGCCTACTATTGAAAAACCCGGAGTGTGACCAGAAATAGGAGCGTTTACCAAAAATGCATTCTTAAATCGTTCAAAGGTAATTTTACCATTTAATGCCGGAGTGATGGGGTCAAAAGCACCAGCGAATACCAACACAGGAATAGTTAGCTTAGACAGGTTTGATAAATCATTTAGTCCTGATTGTTTGTTTGCTCCTAAATTCCATTTGTCACATACTACAAAATCTGATTTGTAAAAAGAGAGTCCTCCTTTTAATGCTTTGTAATTGCGGGCGTCTTTGTTAAATTCTGAAATCGAATTGTTCGGGACCGCTTCGTTACAGCTTACACAATAATACTGTCCGTAATCTAAGCCCAGAGCTCCTGAAAAAGCAGCTACCAGCGAACTTAAGGTGTTTTTGTTTCCTTTATTAAATTCGGATATTAATAGTGGGATTACTTCGATTAGTCTTTTTTGATATAGCGACTGCTGGATCGCAATCTTAAAATCTTCCGCATTATAAGTAAACGTGCCACTCGAAATGATTCGATTATCGACTTTAACGGTAATTGGCTTTTTTTCTAATTTTTCAATGGTTTCGTAATAAGCTTCTTCCAGATTTGGGTATTGTTTGTTGCAATTAGGGTCGTTTTCGCAGGCAGTAAAAACTTTTTTAAGACTGCCCATATAGTTTGCAGTATTGTTATTGTAATACTCGGAAATGTCTGAAATCGAAGAATCCAGCGTTAGTGATTTGATGTCCTGCGGAAAATCATTAGCATACACCTGAGCGGTATAGGTGCCATAAGAAACTCCATAAACATTCCATTTATCATAGTGCAAGGCGCTCTTTAAAGCGTTCAGATCTTTTACAATTGACTTACTGTTGTAGGCGCTTATGTCAATATTTCTGTTTAACAAATCTTGCTTGCACTCTAATGAGGCGATTGTTTTTTGCTGCTCGTCCTGAGTACTGTTTTGATTTTTTGCCAGTATCTCTAAGAATTTTTTCCCCAGATCTGGGCAAAATTTTGGCAAAGAACGGCCGGTTCCTCTTACGTCAAATAAAACAATATCGCTGTTTTTTCGCAACGGATGGTCCAGCCAGGCCCATATTCCTTCAATACCTCCCGATCCCGGTCCGCCATCTATGTATACAACTGGATTTGAGTCTTTGCTTTTAGTGCTGCTCTTTAAAACCGCCACAGCAATTTTAACGGTTTTACCTGTTGGTTTGTCCCAGTTTTCAGGGACCGTCAAGTACCCCCATTCTATGTTTTCCTGAGAGAGTTGTTTATCTTCCGGAAAAAAAGTTTTTACTTTCTCTAATTTAAAAGCTTTTGTTTGTGCGAATGCAAAAGCGGGTACGATCAATACTAAAAAAAACAGGCTTAATACTTTTTTCATTTTGGTTTAATTAATGGGTTCGGTTTAAATTATAACTCTTTTCAGGTAGATTTCGCCGGCATCTGTTTTGAGCGAAATGTGGCATTTGTACTTTTCATCTATTTTTACTTCGCTTAGATAGTATTTCTCTCCGTTGATTTCGGTGGTATTGTCTAAGACTTCAAATGATTTCAACGGTACTATTAGTCCATGTCCCTGAGCTTTTAAAACAGCTTCTTTTTGAGTCCAATACTCAAAAAAAGCTTCTTTTTTATTCTGAGACCGGGCAATTTTTGTCCATTCTATTTCTGTCATTTGCGGTTTAAAATCGGCGGTTTCAATATCGGTTATGATTTCAACATCAATACCAACTTCATGCTGATCGCTTAAGGCACAAACGACAATTTCGCCGGAATGTGAAATATTAAAAAGCACTTGATTGTCTTCAAAATAGGGTTTGTTGTAAAAGGTTTGCAACAGCTGTTTTGCCCCTGGTTGCTTCTTGTAGGTTTCTTCAATTCCTTTAAACAGCAGTATTCGCCCTAAAAGCGACAATTGTGCATCTTGCCATCTTCGGTATCGTTTAATCTTTTCCTGATAATCGAGTGGAAATTGGGGTAAATCATTCTGCAGTAAGCTTTGATGATTTTCCTCAGACAGGTAGGAGTAATAAATGTGAATCAAAAGTATTGGGGGATTTTAGTGGTTAAAACGCCTAAAAGTTAAAGTCAAAATCTGTTTCCTGGAGTTTGTTTGTACTCGCTAAAGGATATTCTATTTCTGATACTTTGAGTAAAGGGTTTTCTATTATTTGAGCTACTAAATTTTTAAAAGTAATCAGCAGAAACCGGATCGTAATTTCTTCATATTTGCTGCTGCCGTACGAAACGCTGATTTTCAGACTGTCTTCACTTTCGAAGAAATTAAAAAGCAAGGGGAATCGGCTGTAATTGGTATCGGCGGGTATGTATTTTAGTTCGGCATTGTCCATTTTTATGGTTTCCTGAAATGAAAAATCCGGATTCTGATACGTTACCAGAACATCAAACAAGGTTTCTTTTTTGAGTTGCGGCAGAAGATCCTGATGTGTATTTATCAAAAGCATGTTGTCCTGCACTTGTTTTAAAAGCGCTAAAAAGCTCATACTTTCATTTAGCTGCGTACGAAGCGGCAGTGTTTTTACAAACATCCCAATCATGGTAGCGATATCGGCGATGTTTCTTCCCGAGTTTACGGTTCCGATTGCAATATCACTGTGATCATTAATTTTATAAATAAGCACATTCAAAAGCGAAATTATAATGTTATGCGGGGTGCTTTTTTGCTGCTGTGCCAATTGTTTCAGCGCTTTTGTCTCTTCTTTGGTAAACGCATCATAAAAATGTGCTCCGTTTTGCTGTTTATCATTGTGATTCCAATCGCTGTTAATCGTTTCTTTGATCGCATAACCCGCTAAATATTGCTGCCAAAATTCTAAAGAGGCTTTATCGTCTGCAGCGGTAGATAACCAGGCGGTATAATCTTTGAACTGAATGCCTGTGTCTTTAATTATCGCATCGGGATGGTTGTACTTTTTAATAAATTCTTTGGTAAGATATTCTAATGAAACGCCATCCATAATGATATGATGGGTACAAAATACTAACGAGGATGTGGTGTCGCTGGTGCGTACCAGCATCATTTTTAAAAGTAAATCCTGTTCTAAATCAAAAGGGGTTTCTATGTATTGCTGAATAATTTCTGAAGCCTGTTCTTTTTTAGTTTCGATCTGAGTGATACTAAAGATGATATTTTCTTTTGGTTTAATTTTTTGAAAAACAGCTCCTTTGCTCTCTACAAAATTGGTGCGCAAGATCTCATTTTCAAGAATTAACTGAGATAAGGCATGGTTTATCTTATCCGGAAATACGGTTCCGTTAATTTCAAAAACCGCTACCATATTGTAAGCGATTGATTTTTGAAGATCCTGACAGGCTACCCACAATTCCTGCTGTGAAGGCGTTATTTCAAAATCGGTTTTTAGAGATGTAAAAGGAATACCCGGTTTATTATTTGGTGTTAAAGTCGCTAAATGGCTGGCCATTACTCCAATTGTAGGATAATCGAAAATCGTTTTCAGGGTCACGTCGAACAATAAATTTTTGACTATTAATCCTGCCAGTTTCACTGCGTTTAACGAATGTCCTCCCAAAGCAAAAAAGTTCTCATTTGTACTTATTTCCTTTTTGCTGTTTAAAACTTCTTTCCAGTATTCTGAAAGTTTCTTTTCTAAAGGCGTATCCGCTGCTTTAAAATCGTCTCCTGTGTCAGTATGCTCAATGGCTCTTTGTGCCAGGTCCTTTCTGTCTATTTTTTGATTGGGCGTTAGTGGAAATTCATCCAAAAGAATAATTGTGTTGGGAATCATGTAGTACGGAAGATTCATTTTTAAGGTAGTCACAATTGCTTTTGTGTCAATTGTTTCTTCTGTTTTTAGGACATACGCGACTAAAAAGGCTTCCTGCTGATTTCCTTTTTTTGCGATCACAACGGATTCTTTTATTCCTGAAATCTGATTCAAATGTGATTCTATGTCTCCCAATTCAATTCGGTACCCTCTAATCTTAACCTGATTGTCATTTCGGCCTAAAAATTCAATTTCTCCTTTATCATTCCAATGTCCGACATCGCCGGTTTCGTAGAGTAAACTGTCCGCTCGAAATGGATTTTTACTAAATTTTTCGCGAGTAAGTGCCTCATTTTTATAATAACCTTTTGCCAATCCGTCTCCGGCGATATAAATTGCTCCCGAAGTTCCTATGGGTTTAGGACTCAAAAAGGAATCCAATATATAAATTTGGGTATTGTGGATGGGTTTTCCAATGTTTGAAGCCTCTTTTGAGTGTTCGAGTTTTTTTATACTGGACCAAATGGTTGTTTCTGTCGGGCCATACATGTTCCAGACTTCAAAATTGCTGTCGATTAATTTTTCGGCCAATGCTTCACTTAATAAGTCGCCGCCACAAAGTATTTTTAATCTTTTGTCTCCCTGCCAGTCTGCGTTGAACAGCATTTGATAAAAACTTGGTGTAGCCTGAATTATAGTTGGCCGGATCTCTTCTATTTTCTTGATGATAACAGTTGGATCTGCTAAAGTTTCCTGGCTCGCAATGTACAATGCGGCTCCTGACAACAGGGGTACAAAAAATTCTAAAATTGAAATATCAAAGGAGTAAGTTGTAACCGAAAACCATACATCACCCGATCTAACTCCCGGCTCCTGCTGCATGCTGGTCAGGAAATTAAGCAAGGACTTATGCCCTATTTCAACTCCTTTTGGGTTGCCTGTTGAACCCGATGTATAAATGATATAAGCGGTGTCCTGAGGGGAAACACTTAGAGAGAGATTTTCTTCGGTTGCTGCTGTTGTTTCTAAGATGGTCTCTAAGGATATTATCTGTACCTCATCGCTGGAATTTAAACAGAAGCCATTTTCATTTATAAGTACGTTAACCTCGCTATTAGCAACAATATAGTTGAGTCTGTCTTCAGGGAATGTCGGATCCAGAGGAATGTACGATCTTCCCGCTTTCAATATGCCCAGTAAAACAATGACAATGTTTGCAGAACGTCCTAATAAAACGGCAATTGGGGATTTATCCTCCTGCCCGTAAGTGTTTATTAGATATTTGGCTACCCGATCGGATACCTCATCAAGTTCTGTATAGGTATAGCTTTTATGATCGTCTTTTAAAGCTTCTTTTGTACTGAATTTTACAACTTGTTCCCGAAATAAATCAAGTATAGTGCTGTCTTTTTGATAGTCTGCTTTTGTGGTATTGAATGTTTCGAGAACCTGACGTTTTTCATCATCTCCCAGATAATTTAGTTCTTTTACGATTTGATTAGGAGCTTCTAAAATGGCATGAATTAAATTTTCAAAATGATGGACTACCTGCGTAATCTGTGCCTCAGTGAAATAGTTTAAGTTGTAATCGAAGTCAATTTTCACCTCTTCATCTTCATCAAATTCTCTGATGTAAATGGCCAAAGCCACTCGCTCCGATTGGTGCGTTAACGGAATTACCTGTGTATGGGTATGAAGAAAATCATTTGAATAATTTTGTTTTTCATAAGAGAGGGTAATATTAAACAATCGCTCTTTCTCACTAAAAATATGAAGTCCCTGAATTAATTTCCCCAATGGAAATCTCTGATGGCGGTAATCGTGTCTTAATGTGTTTTTGATCGCTGTAATCAGATCTTCGAAAGTGGCATTAAAATCTATGGCAATTCTTAAAGGAGAAACTCCCATGAAAAGACCAACCGTTTTCTTGTAACTGAATTTACTTCTGTTTAAAACCGGCAACCCAATGGCAAAATCATTATTCTGGTGTTTTCTTCCAAAATAGGCATATAAAATGGCCAGAATCACATTAAAAGTAGAGCATTTGTAGTTTGCTGCCAGCTGGTTGAGCTGATTGTACACCTCTCTTTTTACAATTAATTCTTTACGATCGCTTTTATTGATTTGAATGTTGTCTTCTATTTTATCAAATAGATTTTGAGGCAGGGATTGAAATTTTTTAGTCCAGTATATTTTACCCTGCTCGTACGCTTCCGATTCCTGATAAGCCGCATCATCGGCTGCGAAGTCCTTGTAACTAAAGGGATAGGTGCTCTTAATTTCCCCCTGTTCCAAAATCTCATTGTAGTTGTCTACCAGTCTCTGAAACATTAAGGAGGTTCCCCAACCATCCGTTATGATGTGATGGTACACTGAAAACAGGTAATGAAAGTTCTCCTGAACTTTAACCAGCGTAAAAACATGTAAAAGATGCCCTCCAAACAAGTCGAAAGGCTTTGCAAACTCCTGCTGCATGTATAAATTGGCTGTCTCGTAAGGCTCCTTCGATTGAGAAAAATCGACAAAACCCAAGGTCGAATTGTGCTCCTCGACTATTTTTATCTCAACGTTCTCACGTTCATTGGTCAGAATGCTTCTGTAGGAGTCGTGCTGATTGATCAGGGCAAGGTATGCCTGTTGAAATGCATCCCGGTTTATTTGACCTTTAATTTTTATTTTGGCCCCAATGTTATAGATAGGCTCATTGGGATATAGTAACTGCTCGAAATAAACATCTTGTTGAGGAAGGGTAAGTTTCATTTTAAAATATTTTTTATGCAATTAGAATTAAGTGATATCATGTCTCGCCTCAGAAATGAAACGAAATGAGTTTTCCAATTTGGAACCTAAAAAGAATGATTTTGTGGGGGTGGGTTTGATAGACGAAGCGTCTAATTGTATTAGACATATTTCGCTCCTATGGATGCTACACACATGTCGCTCCTACGGAGCATAACCAAATTGGTCTTCGTGGTACAAATAAAAAAAATCCGTATCCATCCGCGTTTTCGCGTTAGCGAATCCGCATAATCCGCGTGCCTATACACATTTTGCTCCTACGGAGCTTGACCTAAATTGTTCTCGCGGTACAAATAAAAAAAAATCCGTATCCATCCGCGTTTTCGCGTTAGCGAATCCGTGTAATCCGCGTGCCATATTCATGACATTATTGTGTTGAACATGATCTAAGCCCAGAATAATTCTTTGCTGTATTCTTTTGATTTGTCGACTGTTACCTCGGCATCAATTTTACCGTAGTTGAATTTTAAAATTCGGTCTGCCAGATGAAAATAGGCGTCATCGTGTGTTACTGCGATAATTGTTTTTCCTTCTGCTTTTAATTTTGGGATGAGTTCTTCATAAAAAAACTTTCTGAAATACGGGTCCTGATCGGCAGCCCATTCGTCTAAAACCAAAATTGGCTTTTTCTCCATCAAAGCAAAGATTAATGACATTCTTTTACTTTGTCCTTTCGAAAATTTCCTTCTGGCAGAGCTTTCTTTATCGTCTAAAATAACCTGATCCAGCTTCATCATTTCCAGTAACTGTTTGTATTCGAGATTGTTTTCAACGGTGTATTCTTCATAGTTGTGAGAGAATATATGATCATCGGTAAATACAGCCGCTATTAAATTTTGATTTTCCTGACTGGATTCGATTTCTTTTCCGTTTAAAAGCATTTCTCCTTTAGAAGGTGTGTACAGTCCGGTAAATGTGTTAATGAAGGTACTTTTCCCGGAACCATTTCCACCCACAATAAAAATGGTTTCTCCTTCTTTTATGGTCAGATCTATCGGACCTAATGCAAACACACTATCGTTGGAGTCACTATTGTATGAAAAATGTATGTCTCTGAATTCAATACTTTCAAACGAAGTATGCTGTATTTCCGGTTGTGGTTTTGCATCTTCATGCACTTCAAAGTCTTTTAAGAAATCTTTGATTCTTTTGTTGGCTACAATAAAACGGGTATAAGTTTGCTGTAGATTTATGAGATTGTTTATAGGGCCTGAGATAAACAAAACAATGACCACATAGGCAATAACATCGGACTGGCTTAACAATCCCCAGCCTGGCAATACGAACAAAATAGTTGCAATAATGGCATACAAACCATACTGGCTAATCAGATTGATCGACAAAAAGATGTAACTGATTTTAAAGTCCAGTTCTCCGGCCTGATCCCGATTGGGTTTTAAAAATTTGTTCATTAAATTCTCCGTTCTGAAAAAGCTCAATTTTAGTTTTTTGAACCCTTTCATTACGTCATCCACATACATATAATAATCATCGTTGTATTCTCTGAGGCTGGTTACTTTTTTAGACATAGAGTTTATAACCACCAGATAAGAGGCTGCCACTGCAATGATTAATGCCACAACAATAAGAGCTGAACTTATAGAAATGGTAAACATGTAGATCAAACAAAGCACTAACATTAAAACAGAATTCACGGTATGCGTTACCGTATAAGGCAAAAGCCCGAATACTCTCAGGTCTTCAACGACAGTGAAAAAACGCTGTGAACCCAGATTTTCCAATTTTATAAGTGAGGTCTGAAGAATTTTTGAAAATATTATTTTTTCATTATCGTACAACATTTTAAAAGAAAACTCATTGAGTCCCTTTTGAAAAATGATGTTCAACAAGTAGGTGTAGACAACAATTGCAAAAAAAACCATTCCGGTATAATCCGTCATAAACGACTTATTACCAGACAGGGCGTTGTTTATAATGTACACTATTCCGAAACTAAGAATTGTATTTGGCAAAGCATAGGCCGCCAGAAGAATTGTATTTTTTAGTGATATTTTAAACATCTTAAAAGTTTTTTTGTTGTGGTTTATAAAGTCATAAGGAGATGATACCCTTTTTAGGTATGGATTCTGAAATTATTTTGAAAATGAAATTCTAAAGAAATAGTAGCAGGCCGTCTTGCTGCAGAGGAAATACTCTATTATTTAATTCTGTTCTTCTCGGTATCGATACTGTTATTTTCTCTTTCCTGAGTGGTGATTTTATCTCCAAAATTATACGTAAACGATACTCTCACCTGTCTCGTATTCCATAAAGTCTTATAGTCTGCCGTTGTATTAACCAGATTATTAATTATTCCTTTGTTGATATAGGTTCTAAAAATATCCATACCTATTAATTTGATTGAACTTCTGCTAGAAAGTTTTTTACTGACGGTTATATCCAGAAACCAATAAGGATCTATAGAAAACTGAGCCACATAGGCTTTGCTTACGTATCGACTGAAGAGTTCAACATTATAGTCGTTCTTTAGTTTTATTTGCAATACGGGATCGATTCTGAAATTGTAGCCATAACTGTGCAGTTTGCCTCCAAAGAAATTGCTCTTAGTATCGGTGTAGGACAGTTGAGCATTTGTAGAAAACGTTAGCCATGAGGCAAGATTAAAAGTGGAGCTCACACTAAGATTGCTTACCTGGGTATCGCCTATATTTCCGGGCATACTGTAATAGGTATTGTTTAAAATTTCTATGGTTTCCATAATCTGATCGTTAATTTTACTGTAGGCCAGCGTAACGTTCAGCAGGCTTTTATGGGCAAAAGAAGCTTCGACTGAATTGGTAATGGACGGTTTCAGATTGGGATTTCCTTTGTAAAAAGTTAGTTTATCTAACTGGATAACCACGGGATTAAGATCCTGATAATACGGTCTGTCGATTCTTTTTCCGTAATTGATTCCTACGGTATTATTCGCTAAAGAATCCAGCTTATAAGACAGATAGACGGTCGGGAAAAAATTATCATAGCTGGTTTTGGTTTTCATTCTGGGCTTTATTTCGTTTCCTAACTGATCGCCCACAATTTTCACACTTTCATATCGAAGTCCTAACTGCATCGAGAGTCTGTCAAAATTGGTGTTGGAACTCGCGTATAAAGCTGTTATCTTTTCGTCGTACAAAAATTTATTATTCTGATTTAAGTTTGGAGTCGTATTACCGTTTACGATATCAAAATATTTACTTTCATTATTGGTTCTGATGTTACTGTATTTAAATCCGGTCTGTAAATTTGTTTTCTTAGTCAGCTGATTCGAATAATCTGCCTTTCCCGCATAAATATTAACCTTAGAAGCCGCTCCTCCTACGAGCATATCGGAATAATTTTTACTTGCATCCGAAAACACGATCGAATTTTTAAATTCCTGATAGGGGAAAGAATCGTATAGTAAATAATCGAAATTGGCACTAACATCGCTCTTTTCATTCAGCTTATGTGTGACGTTAAAATTTGTGGCACTGTTTACCGATTTACTGTCGGAGTCCCCTAGTGTTTTTACAATTGAATCCATGGCCTGGGTTTTGTTGTAGAGATAATTTCGACCATCGTCGATATCATTCCCATTCCAGATCTGACTATCTGTGGAGAATCCGATAACAGTATTTTTTGAAAGATTGTAATCTGCACCAAATCTGAGGTTGGTCACTATAGCATCTCCTACATTATTGGTTTCCTGTCTGCTGTAACTGCCTGTTTCTGTAAAGTTTCTATTGATGAAGAGATTCTGAAAACGTTTTTTGTAACCAATGTTTCCACTTAAAAAAAGGTTGTACTTCTCTTTTTTCTTATTCAAATCAAAGGTGGTGTTGTACTCGGTAAATTTATGCTGTCTCAATCCCACTACTACGCTTCCGTTTTCTCCTTCTTTTTTGCTCTTTTTTAGTTTGATGTTGATCACTCCCCCATTTCCTGCCGCTTCATATTTGGCAGGCGGGTTGGTCATTATTTCAATTTTGTCGATGTTATCTGAAGCCAGTCCGCTTAAATAACTTTCAAGTTGTGCTCCCGACAGGTACGTTGGACGGTCGTCGATAAAAATCGTAGTATTTGCTTTTCCATTCAAACTTACCACTCCCTGCTCGCTTATACTGGTTCCGGGTGCTTTCTTTAACAATTCTAAAGCCGTAATTCCACTGTTTGATTCTAAAGCGTCTACATTTAAAATAGTACGGTCGATCTTAGTCTCAATGAACTTTTTCTTTTTAACGATTACAACTTCTTTTAAATTTTCCTTTTTTATGGTCTTAAGCAATTCTATAGGCAAAAGTTGTTTTTTGTTGTCTTCTTTTATTGTAATAATTTCACTTTTAAAAGTCTTGTAGTCATCATGAACAATTTTAATTCTGTATTTCCCGTTCTTCAGATTTATAAAATTAAACTCTCCTTTGTTTTCAGACAATTCACTTTTTATTAAGGTTTCCTGTTCCTCATTCAACAAAAGAATTGTTGCAAAAATGACAGGCTCTTTGTTTTCAGCATCGATAACAGTTCCTGAAATTGATGAAGTTGAAACTTGCTTGTATATCGAATTATCTGGTGTTTTTGAATTTTGTCCGTATGTTGAATTGCATAGAAAAATAAACACACACAGCAAACCGATATAATTTATATGCATATAATTGTATTTCATTCTTTTTTAAATGTATTTTTTAAGATTAACTGTGAGAATGACATCAAGTAGTCTCAAGCTCTTTTTTTGATTGATAATTTTTATGGAATAGAAAAGATCTACAGTCTTTGAACGTATTGAAGCGATAGTCCATTCTAAATTTAAGGAGTATGCTAAAACAGGAACCGCTGATAAGGCGTAAAGACTCTGCTTATTTTGCTTTGTAATTTTTGCAGATGTTCCACTTCGTGTTCTTCCCGATATATTTATTTTTATACCTCAATTGTACTGCCGACTCTTGTCTCACGCCGTTTATGATAAACTCTTTGTCGTTGAGTAAATACGATAACTTGCCAGTGCTTTTGGTTGCCAGTTTTTCTTTTACAATTTGGTTGCTGATTTCTTCAATGAGCTTTTCAACATTATTTACGTCAGCTGATTCTTTTATAGATTGTCCGGTAATGCCTGTGATCGTAAGTTGATTTTCCACCTGTTCTTTTTTCTTATTTTGTGCTATGCTGCTAGCGGAGATGAATAATATTAGGATAGCGGCAATTAGCGTTTTGGTTGTTTTCATAATTTTTAGTTTTTATACGGTTGGGATAGTTAGCGGTTCTTTGTGTGTGTGTTTCTCCCGCAGATCTTGCAGATCTTGCAGATTTTTTAATCTTTCAATCTTTTAATCTGTGGCGATTGTTAAACACATAGAAACATAGTTTTTCTGGCTGAAATTAAGGCGTTTCACTTTTAATAAAACACAAAGCTTAATGTGAGAGAAACGTAGTTTTTTTGATATACTTTTCACATCTCACAGTCTACATATCACCTTACTGATAGTTCAGACTCGCACATTCATCAAAACTGGTTTCAAAAATCTTAATCAGATTATCTCCATTATTGAGTATGAAAAAATGGTTTCCTTTGAGTACGTAGGAACTAAATCCCGAAGCAGTATGTTTTTTCCAGTTGTTGATTCGGTCTACGTATTTTTCTGAGTTCCCCATTATGGCTACTATCGGAGATTTTACGACCGTATTTTCAATAAAAAAATCTTGTTCTACTATTTTAAAATCGGCTCTAAGTATCGGTAATACAAAATCTAACAGCTCTTTGCTTTGCAGCAATTCATCAGATATCCCTCCCAATTCGGTGAGCATATTGACGAAATCATCCCGATCCAGATCAGATCGGTCGTTGTCGCTTGTGATTCCGGGTCCGGCGTTGCCGCTTACAATAAGACATTGGGGCGGAGTGTTGTTTTTCTCCAATAAATCGGTTACCCCCAAACCTAAAGAGGAACCTAAACTGTGCCCGTAAATGATAAATGGATTGCCATTAAGCTGCGCTGTTATTTGCGAAAAGATATCCTGAATGGCCTCCTTATAAGAAGTAAGTAATTTTTCTTTGATTCTTTTTCCTCTGCCTGGAAGCTCTACCGGTATCATTTCAAAATCGGTGTAAGCTGACTTCAGAAATTCAAAGGAGTATATGCTACCACCGGCAAAGTGCAGTAAGAATAGTTGCTTTTTTTTCATTTGGTTATTTGGTTTTGGTCAGAACCTTCTTTTAAAAAATCAAAAGAAGGTTTTTAGCTCCGTTAAGATGTCAGAAATTTACTTAAAATTAATTAATTACCAATTCTTTTTTTAACTCGTAATCGTATAACAATTCTTTTTCTCCAAATAAACGTTCCGCGACGATTCCTTTTTCGGCACAGTGGTTTATTAATCGGTTGGATTCAATAATGGCCAGCGATTCTTCGGTGTATTTGATACTGCTTATAAATTCCAGCCATGGCTCCATTCCCATTGCGTAGACATAAGCTTCTTTTGGATTAAAAATGTCTACCAACGATAACCCTCTATCACTATCACAGCCAGCCAAGCGTCTCGACTGATCGTCTTCTCTGTTAATCGGTTCTGTCATTAGGCAGCCGTAAAGCCAACTTAAAGGCGCGCCGGCACACTCCATTCCTAAAAACAAGACATCAACATCGCCTTTAACTCTGTGAATGTGTTCGTATAATCTCGGTTCCATTACTCTTGAATCGGCAACAAACAAAAAGCTCAGCTCGTTTATGGCCACATGGAAACATGATTTGGCTCTGATGTTAAGATCGCTATGTTCTCCTGTAAACGGAAGCCCGGTAATGGTACAATTTTCAAATTTTATCTCTTCCAGTTCGTCAATTTCGATGACGTTTTTAAATCCGATACTTTGAAACGCTAATTTGATACTAGGGTCCTGAAGTGCTCCGCTGGTGGTTACCGGTACGATCAGGTTTTTAATTTTATGTCTCAACGGCAGCAGGGTTTCCAATACGATATGATCCTGGTGATTGTGCGTAATCAATACATAATCAATTACGTCCGGAAGGTCAATATCTGAAAAATGCTCAACGGTAGATTCATATCCGTAATAACTAATCAAAGGGTCTACAAGGATACTCACATCTTTGGTTTCGATCAAAATACAGGCATGTCCCAGATAACGCATTCTGGCTTTGTCACCCGTATATTTTTGATAGGCAGGATGTTCTTTTTTAGTAAAGAAAGTTTTAAACAGCTCCATTTGCTCTTCCTTAACGCCCAGTTCTTCTGCAACGGCTTCTATAGATCCCGGATTTCTTTTCATTCTGCTTAACGTATCAATTCCTTTATGGTCAAACGGAATATCCAACTGTAATACATTTGGCTCTTCCAACTGCGGTGTGCTCAAACAAAAAGGGCGTTCGTCGTTTAGTGTTTCCCATAAGGAAATAGATTGCGACTGTTTGGAATAAAAAGGACTGTTGTATAATAAGGATTCGAAAAAACGATACGAAGGATGATTGTTTAAATCGTAAACCAATTCTACATATCCTTTTAATATTTCCGGAACTTCTTTGTACAAAGGCTCCAATGAAGCTCCTTTTGCTTTTGCTTTAAGAAGTTGGTCCAATTCTTTTATCGCGTCTGATAATTGTATGGCGTTGGCCTGTTTATTAAGAATTTCAGCTTTTAGTTCCTTTACTTCCTCTACTCTTCTGGTTTCATAATCCATAAAAGGGCCTCCCAGCATTTTCGGATTTTTTACGGCAGCCTCATGAATCGCAGGGGCCTGAATATAAGAATTCATAATTTTTAAATGTCTTTCAACAATATTCATTGCAGCTGTTGCAGGCGATATTAAGTGTGTCCATGCGTACCATTTATCTACCAGTGGTCCAATAATTACATTTGGTTTAAAGTAATATTTTTCAGTGTTTTCCATTATAAAAGTTAATTAGTTTTACGATTTTTAGTTGGTTTCTATGCTTGTTTTCTGAATGCTATTTTTGAAGATTTCAACATACTTGTCAAAATTTTTCTCGCTAAAGGCTTCCCAGTGTGTACCCGACAGGTAATGATGCGTTAATTCGCCAGTTGTATACTCTTTCCAATTGTGCATGTTACTTCTCAATTCGTTTTCACCCGATTCAAGGACATGTATCGCACTCGAAATTTTCCCCTGAAGGCTGTATTGGTTGTCAAGGAGCAAATTGTTTTTCAGAAAAGATAAAACACTCGCTTTCTGGTCTGTGCTCAAGCCTGTAATCTTCTGATATTCCTTAAGCAGCCAATCGGCCTGTGCATCAATATCTTCCTCGTTGTCCTGGAGTCCGATGATCGAAATCGGTCTGTCTACCAAAACTAATTCGATGGCATCGTACTGTTTTTCGAGTTCTTTGACTACTTCAAAGGCAATTGCGGCACCCATTGAATACCCCAGAATCACAAACGGCTGATTGCTCTGACGTTTTTTAATTTCTTCGCTGAAATAGCCGGCCATTTCTTCAATAGACTGGCAAAATTTTTCCTGAGGTTCCAATCCTTTGTATTGCAGTCCTATTGAGTTAAAATGGCTGCTTAGTGCTTTTGCCAAAGGATGATACAAAATCGAATTACCCAGAATTGGTGGTATAAAATAAATGGTGTTTGGATGATTGCCCACGTGTAAATCGATCAATGCAGACGCTGCTGTTTTTTTACCCTGAGCCAGTTCTCTGATGGTTGGCGCATTGTAAAGGTCTTTGATCGAAATTTCCAACCCTAGTTTTCTTCTTAACATAGACTGTAGCTTAATCGCTTTAAGGCTGTATCCGCCAATTTCAAAAAAGTTGTCCAGCACACTGATTTCCTTTTTTTCTAAAATGTCCTGCCAGATCTGAAGGATTGTGTTTTCGGTTTCGTTTTCCGGAGCAACAAGCGATCTGATAACATCCGTTTTGTGTATTTCTATGGCTAACAATTTGTTTCGGTCTACTTTTCTGCTTTTTGTGAGCGGAATTTCTTCTACAGGAATAAAATACGACGGGATCATGAAGTAAGGCAAAACACTTTTTAGTTTGGTTCTGATGTTTCTTACGTCAAAATGTTCGTCCGGAACCAGATACGCCACGACTTCTTTTTCTCCTAATTTGTTTGTCTTAGCCAGTACCGCAACCGAAGTTGTTATTTTTTGCTGAAGAAATGCATTTTCAATTTCGCCCAATTCAATTCGGTAACCTCTAATTTTTACCTGATCGTCGGCTCTGCCAAAAAACTGAATGTTACCATCCGGCAGCCAGCAGCATAAATCACCTGTCTTGTATAAAGTCTCCCCTTTTGCAAAAGGATTAGGAACAAAACGTTCTTTGGTGAGTGTTTCCTGATTGATGTATCCTCTCGAAACGCCTATTCCTCCGATAAACATTTCACCAACAACTCCTGTTTTTACTAATTGCGAAGCGCTGTCTAAAATGTAAATGGCTGTGTTCTCAATCGGACTTCCGATTGGCAGACGGTTCAGCTCTTTATCGTTCTCTTTGTCGTAGGCATAAATAGTCGAAGACACGGTGGTTTCGGTAGGCCCATAAGAGTTGTAGAAGTCAGTGTGAGCGGCCCATTTTCTGGCTAGGTTTATGGAACATTCTTCACCTCCAACCACAACTCTGTTTAAATGGTACTTATTAGGGATTACATTTTCCAGATACGTTGGTGTTACATCGATATGTGTAATTTCTTTTTGCATCAAAAGCTCTGCAAATTTTTCATTGTCCAACAGGTCTTCTTTATCACATAACACCAAAGTGGCTCCGCTTGCCAATGCCACAAAAATTTGTTCTACCGAAGCATCAAAGACATAATTGGAAAAAGCTAAAATCTTCTCTTCTTTCTGTATGTTATATCTTTTGATTAATGATTTTGCAAGATTGACCACTCCTTTATGTTCGATAAAAACTCCTTTTGGATTTCCAGTTGTTCCGGAGGTGTAAATACTGTATATTAAAGAGTTTGGCGTAAGATTGGCGTCGGTTTTCGCTGTACTTTCTTCGGCAATGCTGTCCCATTCTTTATCCATTACAATAGTTCTTGGAAAAGATTCCTGAGAAAAGTTTTCTAAAACAGCCTGTTTGGAAAGCAGGGCTTTGGCTGCTGTATCTTTTAAGATAAAATCAATTCTTTGCTGTGGATACCCCTCGTCTAAAGGAACGTAGGCTGCTCCGGCTTTTATGATCCCAAAAATTGAAATGAGCATTTCGACAGAACGATCAATTAATATCGCTACAAAATCTTCATTACCTATTCCTTGTTTTCTTAGATAATGTCCTAGCTGATTTGACTTTTGATCGAGTTCTGCATAACTAATGTTTAGACCATTATGGTACAATGCCGGATAATGAGGATTTAGCGCTACCTGCTCCGCAAACAATTCTAATACGGTTTGCTTGTTGTTTTCGGCTATTGATTTACCCTCGTTTTGAGTTAAATAGCTTTCTTTTTCCGAATTGGATAAGTGATCCAGTTCTTTTAAAGAGACTTCCGGATGCTCCACAAGGTGTTTGAAAACTTTTTTGTAAACCGACTCGATTTCAGACAGTTCAATTTTATTGATCAGTTCTCTGGTTTGGGCAAAATCAAATAAGGCTGCATTATTGGTATTGTTAACGGTAAAATCAAGATAGGTATTGGTCGCTCCTTTTCCGTTTAATACCAATTCCTGATTGCCTAAATTCGATGCTTTTTGCTCCTTCAGCTGTTCTTCTAAAGCATCATAAGAGTAAAAGTCGACATAATTGAAGATGATATCAAAGAATGGGTTGTTCGTACCTTTAATTTCATTGTTCACCGCAGCGATATTGGCCAAACTCATATCGGAAAAATTACTTACTTCAACAAGTTTTTGCTTTACTAACAACAGTAAATTTTCGCCGCTTATGGTTCTGTCCACTTCCAGTCTGAAAGGGATCGTATTTAGAAAACAGCCTAACATTTCATCGGAATCCGGCAGAGCGGGTCTGGTGTTTACGACTAAACCAATTGTGATATCATTGCCATAGGTGTATAGTTTTATGGTGTAAATTAAAGCGCTCAAAGCCAGCTCTTTTAATCGGATGCCATAGGCTGTTTTTAAAGCATCGATCTTTGATAACGTTTCTTTCTCAAAACCAAACAGTTTAAAATCTTCTACTTCTTTTTCGGTAAATAAGTTCACCCTGTTATAGTCGTTTAATTCATTCGACCAAAATGTGGTAATCTCTTCTTTTCGTTTGTCTTCGAGCTGATAAAGAATATAATCTTTGTGGCTCGATCTTAATTTAGCCGGTTTAAACGAAGGGGTATCGATTAGTTTAAGGTACACATTATTAATCTCGGTCAATAATAACGAATCGCTCCAGCCGTCTATAATCGCATGATGACATTGAGAAACAAAAACAATGGTGTCGTTGCCTATATTAAAAGCAGCCATTCTAAACAATGGTGCCTGGCTTACATCAAATGGGTTCAGCAGTTCTGACTGAAGGAAGTCTGCAATGACTTTTTCCTGTTCTTTTAAAGATCCCAAATGCGACAAATGCTGATAAAAAACAGGCAGTTCAACCTGTTTGTATACGATTTGAACTTCCTGATCGTAATCGTGTAAATTAAATGCCGTTCTAAGAATTTCATGCTTTTCGGTCATCAATTGCATCGCCTGTCTGAAAACCGTAATGTCAAAATCCTGAAATTGTCTGGAGTTAATCATTTGATCGTGATACACGCTTGCTCCTTCGTATTTCAACGACTCGTAGATCATTCCTTTCTGAATATCACTCATTGGGTAAACGTCTTCTACTCTATCAGCCTCACTTTCGTTTAAAGATTCTAAAACGCTGTTTCTGATCCAATCCATCGATTGTCTGGCCTGATCTTTTACTCCTGCAACTGCTGCTTTTTTTACGGCAATTGATGTTCTGTTATTTGTTATAAAATCCGATAACTGAGCAATGCAATCGTTAGTATAAACGTCGGAAATGGTAATTTCTAATTGCATTTCGTTGTAAATGCCATTGACAATCTTTAGTACTTTGATCGAGTCGCCTCCTAAATCAAAAAAGCGATCTTTTACGCCTATTTTCTTTTTGTCCAGAACGGTTTCCCAGATCTTTACTAAGGTTATCTCCTGTTCGGTTTGCGGCGCTACATATTCTTCTCCGATTCTGCTTTCGGCATCTCCAATTTCGAGTAAAGCCTTAGTATCTATTTTTCCATTTGGTGTTTGTGGAAATGCAGCAACTGTAACAAAATGAGCCGGTACAGCATAAGCCGGTACTATATTTTTTAAATAGTTTTTGAGATCTGAAAGGTTTAAGGTTTCATCGGCTAACAAATAAGCGTACAGTTCGTTATCACCTGCTTTATTTTCTTTTGTTAAAATAACTGCAGCTTCTACAAACTGGTACTGTTCAACAGCATATTGTATTTCGCCCAATTCGATACGATATCCTCTTACTTTTACCTGATTGTCTTTTCGACCTAAAAATTCGATCTCTCCGGCTGAATTCCATCTGCCCAAATCGCCTGTTTTATACATCAAACCAGCTGGGTTAAATGGGTCTTTTACAAATTTTTGCTGAGTCAGTTCAGGATTGTTTAAATATCCTTTGGTAACTCCATTCCCTCCAATGTGTAATTCGCCAATAACACCAAGCGGTACCAGTTCTTCTTTTTCATTTAAAATATAAATATGGGTGTTGGCAATTGGTTTTCCGATCGTCGCTGTTACCGGTTTTCCTTCTTCATATTTGTGAACGCTACTCCAAACCGAGCATTCCGTTGGACCGTACTCGTTAAACAAATCGCAACCCGATTTTCCTATAGGGCTGTTAAAATGCTCTTCGATCAAACTTATCGGGCAGGTTTCACCGGCTACGGTAACTTGCTCTAAAGAAGCTTCTTTGTCTGACAAGGCTTTCAATAACAATTTATAGTAAGAAGGAACCGTCAATAAATGGCTTACTTTTTCGGTTGCGATAAGGTCGGCGATGAAATTTACATTGGCAATGTCCGAAGTACTCGTGATACACAATGTACCTCCGGTGGTCAATGTGCTGAAGATTCCCGCTACTGAACTGTCAAACGCGACAGAGGACAGTAATAAGAAGCTTTTTATTGGCGAATAGGTGTTGCTTCTTGGGGCCAACGAATGCTGCAAGTTACCGTGTGTTACCATAACTCCTTTTGGATTTCCTGTAGAACCCGAAGTGTAAATGATGTAAGCCAAATGCTCCGGTAAAACAGTTGTTTCAGGAGTCGTTACCGGATTGGTCAAGCTGTCCAGCTGTACATCCATTGCAAATATTCCCCCCTCATAATAGGACAGGTCAAATAAATAATCGGATTGGGTGAGCAATACTTTTACATTGGTGTCTTTGAGGATGTACTCTTTTCGGGAAACCGGGTAATCAGGATCTATAGGCACGTAAGCGGCTCCTGCTTTTAATATTGCTAAAATTCCAATAAATACAGATTCGGAACGATCGAGCATAATTCCAACAAAATCATTTGACTTCAGTTGATATTCTTCCAGTAAAAAATGGGCCAGCTGATTGGAACGCTCATTCAGTTCAAGGTAACTTAATTGTTTTCCTTCAAAAGATATTGCTGTGGCTTCCGGATTTTTTTCTGTCTGCTCTTTTATCATTTCTACAACGGTCTTCGATTGGTCATAGCTAAAAGTTTCTGCATTAAATTGAAGCAAATGCTGTTGTTCTTCTTTTAATAACCATTTTAATTCCAGTATCGGCTGGTTAGTATTTTCTAATACTGCTGTTAATAACTGTTCCAGATGATTTCCGAATTGTTCTATTCTTTGGGAATCAAATACATCGCTGTTGTAAATAATGCTGGTGGCTAAGCCCTGAGGTGCTTCTGTAAAGTTAAAAACCAAATCGAATACACTCGAATCCGGTAATTTTCCCTGATATTCGTTTACCGATAAATTCTCCATCCCTTTGGAACCAGATCCTTGTTGGTTTTGAACAATAACCTGCACATCAAACAACGGATTACGGCTCATATCCCTCGGAATATTTAAAGACGAAACGAGGTCATCAAAAGGATACAACTGGTGTTCGTGTGCTCCGAGAACCACTTTTTTTACATTGGATACGATGTCATTAAAACTGTCTTCTTTCGAAAAATTCGTTCTTAGGGCTAAAGTGTTCACGTAAAAACCAATTTGATTTTCTAAATCGGCGTGGTCTCTGCCCGCAATAGGACTTCCAATTACAATATCTTCCTGATGGGTGTAGTGGTAAAATAAAACATTAACGGCACTTAACAATCCCATAAATAAGGTGGCTTCCTGTGTTTTCAGAAGTTCCTTAAATTTGTTTGTCAGCGTTTCAGAAATTAAGGTATGGTGTACTCCCCCATTGTATGTTTTTATAAACGGACGCTGTTTTCCTCCTGATAAATCTAAAGTAGGTAAATCGCCTTTAAACTGTTCGAGCCAATAGGCTTTATGCAGTTCCAATCTGAAACCACTAAGCTCTGTAAGCTGCCAGGACGAATAGTCTTTGTATTGAATCGGCAACTCACTTAATTCTGACGGAACCCCGGTTACAAGGCTGTTGTAGAGCTGTAACAACTCCTTTACAATTATTTCGATCGACCAGGCATCGCTAATGATGTGGTGGATTACAGTGCTAAATACCCAACGCTTTTCGGATTGTTTGTAGATACTGGCTTTTAACAATGTCCCTGCAGACAAATCAAAAGGAGCCGACAAGTCTTCGAACAGATGCTTTTCGAGTACCGATTCGTCTGTGTTGCTCAGGTCTATATTTTTAATCGTAAAAAAGGTGTCTTCGGGTGCGATGACATACTGCAGTACTTCTTTTTGATCGTTTTCTTTAAAACTGGTACGTAAAATTTCATGACGTTCGATTAACTGCAAAAACGCAGTTTCTAAAGCATTTATATCGAGTTCTCCTTCAAAAACATAAGCTCCCGACATGTTGTAAGCAATATTGGCCTCCTGCTGCTGACTCAAGATCCACAAACGACGCTGCATCACCGAAAGCGGGTACCCATTTTGTTTCTCCAATACCGGAATTTCTTTATAATCCACCTGTTGTTCTTTGGCGATCAGCTCGTATTGCCCCGCTAAACTGGTGTGGATAAACAGGTCTTTTAGCTGAAGTTTTACACGGAATTCTTTATGGATTTTACTAATGAGTTTGGAAGCTTTTAAACTGTGTCCACCCAAATCGAAGAAATTGTCTTCCATGCTGATGTGTGAGATTCCTAAAACCTCTTCCCACAATCCGGCTAATGCTTTTTCAAGCGGAGTTGAAGGATAGGTGTAGGTGATCTCCTCATCTGAAATCGTTACCTCAGAGGATTGTATTTGAGAAGGTGCTGCTTTTCTGCTCACTTTCAATGGAAGAAAACCAATTTCTTCAGCAGGATTCTGAACCACTGCCGCCAAAGTGTTTTCTAAATCTTTTAGAAAATCCAAAGCTGTTGCTCCGGTAAAAATATCGGTGTTGTATTCTAATTCAACCGTTAATGCTCCTGCTTTTTCTATAAAGGTGAAGGTTAAATCGTATTTACTCACTCCTCCGTTCAGCAAATCATTATACGACAACGCTGCATTCTCCTCTTCGTTCTGATATTCATTCTGAATGTCAATCATCACATCAAATAACGCACTACGACTAAGGTCTCTCTTCAGGTTCAGATGATTCACTAATTCATCAAAAGGATAATTCTGATTTTCAATTGCGTTTAATGTTATGCTTTTATTTTTCTGAAAAATCTCTTCAAAAGAATTCGCTGGTCCAAACTGTGTTCTAAGTGCCAGCGTGTTGACATAAAACCCAATCTGGTCGGCCATATCTTTGTGTGTTCTGCCCGATACCGGACTTCCTACGATAAAATCCTCCTGTGCGGTATATTTATGCAATAGTACATTTATCAAACTGAGACAACCTGTAAACAAAGTTCCCTCTCCTTCTTTACAAAAGGATTTTAATTTTTGGTATAAAGCAGCCGGTATATCCTGTTGGATGACATTTCCGTTATAACTCATAATCGCTGGACGCGGGTGGTCTCCAAAATGAGAAAGAACAGGCAGCTCGCCTTCAAGATTTGTCAGCCAGTAATTTTTTTCTTTATTAAAAACCTCAGCTGCTAATTGTTTTTGCTGCCATACAGCATAGTCTTTGTACTGAATTTGTAAAGGGGTGCTCAAAGCTGTTTCGCCCTTTCTTCTGGCGTCATAGTTTTTAAGCAGTTCCTTAATCATGATCCCAATAGACCAGCCATCGCTGATAATATGGTGCATGTTGTAGGCAAACACAAATTTGGTGTCGGTAATTTTTATAAGAACTCCTTTGAATAACGGCCCTTTTTCAAGATCAAAAATGGTGTTGTTTACCCCAATCAGTATTTCATTTAGTTTATCCTCATCACTATCGACGTCGATTTGCTGAAAAGGGAATTCAAAATCTTCGGGAGCGATTACAAACTGTCGGACTTCTTCCTCTTCTACTGCCTTGAAAACGGTTCTTAAAACCTCGTGACGATGAATCAAATCACGAATAGCCAACATAAAAGCAACAGCATCCAATGCTTCATCAATAACCTGAATCCCGGGAATATTATAAGAGAAATTTGCTTTATCAATCTGGCTTAGTACCCACAGCCTGAGCTGAGAAGAAGATAACGGGTAATGTTCACTTTTGGGCGCAGCGGGAATAGAATTGTTTTCATGATCCTGATCTTTCGCATATTTATTAACCAGCTCAATTAATTCTTCCTTTTTTGATTTAATTTCATTTAGTAGTGCTTCATTTAAAACGCCTTTTGGAGCTTTAACATCAAGATTATTGTTGATTACTTTTACGGTAACTTTAAGTTTTTTCAGCTTTGTAAATAATTCGTAGCCCATAATTATGTTTTTTGGTTTAAACTAATTTGTATTGCGTATGATTGATATTTGGTTAGGTGTGGATTGAATTTTATTAATCTGTATTGGGGTGTGTTTTTCTCTCGCAGATTGTGCAGATCTGGCAGATTTTTCTTTTTGTGACGATTGTTAAACACATAGAAACATAGTTTTTCTGTATTGAGCTAATGCGTTTCACATTTCACATTTTCACATTTCCTCATTATCTCATTATCTCATTATCTCATTATCTCATTATCTCATTCCCAGCGACTTAATTGATTATACTATTTTTATCAAATAATGCCTTGATATCCTTCATGATATTGATATGGTGGTGCGACATGGCTTCTTCTAAATAGGGAAGGTTAATTTTTCCTATGCCGTGCTCTCCTGATATTGTGCCTCCCAGTTCCAGCGCTTTTAAGAAAATGGCTTTCACCCAAATCGCCAGCTGATCTTCCCACTCTTTTTTACTGGTTTGTTTGTCTTGAAAAATATTTACATGAAAATTTCCATTGCCTACATGTCCAAAAACGGTGTATTCGAAATCATACTTTTTTGCAATCCCGGCAATTGAGCGGTACATTTCATCAATTTTAGAACGGGGTACCACAATGTCTATGTCTCTAAAAAACACGTGATGTATGACGGCTTCTCCCACTTTAGAGCGCATTTCCCATAACGCTTTCACGCCATTTTGGGTATCTGCCATACTGATTTCTTCCTGGGTATAGTCCGCGATAAATTCGCTAATCTGAATGGCTTGTTCCATTAGTTTATCGGAAGCGGTTCCTTCCAGTTCGATCCATAAAAGACCTTTAGTAGTCTCGTGATTCCATTGTTTTTTATCGAGAAATTCCGAAGCCAGCTTTACTCCGGTCTGGTCAATAAATTCGATACTTGAAGCCTCATATCCTTTTGCAAAAAATTGCTGCACGCATTCAAACAGCTTTTCTATTTTAGAAAAAGGAATCATCAAAAGCAGTTCTTTTGCAGGAGGGACTAATTTTAAGACTACTTTGGTAATGATACCCAGCGTTCCTTCGCTTCCGGTAAACAGTTGGGTCAGGTTATAACCGGTTGCGTTTTTAGTTACATTTTTTCCTGTCCAAATAATGGTTCCGTCGGGCAAAACAATTTCAAGATTGATTACGTAATCTTTAGTCGTGCCGTATTTCAATGATTTTGGGCTGCCACTAGATACGGCTATATTACCGCCAATAAAACAGGCATTGGCACTGCTGATGTTTTGCGGAAAATTCAAACCTTCGTTTAATACCGCAGTACGTAAATCCTGAGTGATGACTCCTGACTCTGCTGTAACAGTCCTGTCTATTTTATTGATTTCGATAATTTTATTTAAACGTTCCAGCGAAAGTATCAGACCATTCGTTTCAGACAATGCACCTCTGCTGACTCCTGTACCACCGCCTCTCACGGTGATACTGGTCTTTGTTTCATTACAGATTTTAAGGATTTTTGAAATCTCTTTTTCGTCTTTCGGAAGGATTACTGCCGAAGGTATTTTCTCTTCATCAGAAGTACAGTCTCTGGAATAATTGTATAATCGTTCAGCATTGGTGAGTACATACTCACGTCCCACTATCTGAATTATAGCATTTATAATATCTGTCTGGCAACCTGTCATCGGGATTATATTTTATTTGAAAGCGTTAATTCTTCTTCCATTGCTTCAAACAGCGCATAGATGTTGTCTAAGCCAAATCCCTGATAATCATTAACTCTTTGTACAATTTCATAAAAAAATGTAGCTCTGTCGCCTATCGGAGTGGTGAAGATCTGGAAGAGTAAGGCTCCTTCCAAAACATCACATAAGATTCCGTGCTTTTTTAATGGTTCTACATCCAATTCAGGATATTTTGCTGCTAGTTTTTCGTAGTAAGAATCCGGGTATCTGGTAAATTTCACACCAGACTCTCTCAGTGCTTTCACCGATTTAATGATGTTGTTGGATTCAAAAGCGATATGCTGTATCCCTGTTCCGTAGTTTTGATCGATAAACAATTGTACCTGGTTTTTTACCCCATGTTCCGGTTCAACCAAAACGTTATTGATGCTTTTGTTACCCGATTGTAGCACTTTCAATAACATCCCGATTTTCTTTTCGCCTTTCACTTTTCTTTCGTCAAATTCGACTACCGTTTTCGAAAGGAAGATGTTGTTAAAATACTTTTCCCAAAGATTGATTTCATTAAGTCTTAAAGCACAGGCCACATGGTCAATTTTTTGCAAGCCGGTATCTTCTCCTTCAAAATTCCATTCGCTCTGTACGTTTTTATATCCCGGAAGAAAATCTCCGTTGTAATTGTCATAGTTGACCAATACGATTTCGTTGTCATCAAACATTTTTAAAGACGCCTGTTCTACAAAACCATTTTCATCCGATGTTAAATGCGGATGCTCTACCGGTATCGCTCCGTTTTTCATAGCTCTTGCAAAAAAGTCCTTCACATTATCAACGTTTATGGCCATTCGCTTGATACCGTTTCCATGAAGGTCAACAAACGAAACTATTTTGTAAGAGCTGGGCTGTGATGCAGAAGTGATCACCAGTTTGATATCATTTTTAACGATATAGTACGAACATCTGTCTAAAACACCCGTTTCCGGCCCCGCATAAGCGATAACTTCAAAACCTAATGCTTTCACGTGCCAGAATACGACCATCTTGGCCATACCTACGTAATACTCGACAAAATCATACTCCATATTAAAAAAATCAGATACGATAATTTCATTGTTGTTTTCCATTTTTATAGTTTTTTATTGGTTAGTTACTTTTGATTTGATGAACTCAGACAATCTTTCAATTCCGTTTTTTATCTCTTCCCGGGTGACATTACTAAAAGCCAGTCGCAATTCGTTTTCGCCTCCCTGGTTCATGTAGAAAAAAGACATGGGGGTAAAAATGACTTTATTCGTTTCTGCACAGGCAATAACGTCTTGTTTTGTTACTCTGAAAGGCACTTTAAGGATCAGGAAGAAACCTCCGGCTGGCAGATTCCAACTGATATTTTCGGCCCAAAAATGGGTTTCCTTATTGAAAAAATGACTCAGACTTTCTAAAAGCTGGTTCCTTTTTTCTTTCATCCCGGCCCTCTTTTCTGTATTTAAAGTTTCAAGCGAAAATGCATTTTTCAATAACAAACCGCCAAACATGGCCTGCATGATCGATGGGGTGTTTACGGTGACATATCCTTTTGTTTTGGCCATTAAATCGCTTAGGGCTATACTTTTTTCGTTTACTTTCACTTTTTGTGTGACCACCATTAAACACAGGCGTAAGGAAGGATATATGGTTTTGGAAAGCGATCGCAAATAGATCACACTGTTGTTTTGATCCAATGATTTTAAGGTGGGCATTTTAGCATTTTCATAATAAAAATCGCCATAGGCATTGTCTTCGAAAAGCACAAAATCATACACACGGGCCAACTCTAAAAGACGATGTCTGTTGGTTAAAGACATGCTGTTTCCTGTAGGGTTCTGAAAATCGGGGATGACATAGACAATTTTTACTTTTTTGCCTTTTTCCTGATAGTCCAGTATTTTTTCTTCGATTGCCTGTATGGAGGATTCATCGGATATAACAGGAATGGTATCAATCGCATAATCATTGATTTTAGCAAAATGTGTTACCCCGATATAAGCCGGATCTTCGACCAAAATCACATCATTTTCGCGGTTGCATAAAGTCGTGATTCCAATGGCGATTGCTTCTTGTGCGCCTACCGTTATGAGGATATCTTCTGGGTTTGCTTTTATGGCTTCATCAACTGATAAATATTTTGCTACTTCTTCATTGATGATGCCTTTAGTTCGGTTGTACTGCCCCAAATTTTCTAACACTATATTTTCGGAAAGACCTTTTTCCCGGCATTGTTTTTTACAAAATGATCCAGGCATTCAGAGAATTGATCGATCTTGAAATAGTTAGCGTCTGGCCTTCCCGAAGCAAACGAAATGGCGTCAGGGTATTGCAGCTGAACTTCGTTCAGAAATCCCATCACATCTTCGCCCATAGCAAACAACAATGGATTTACCACATCAAACGACGGTTGTGAAATCATTTTTTCAATCATCTCTGAATTTTTTAAAAGGTTATTGGTTTTTATTTTTAGAAAAAAAGGGCTGTATTAAATGTTGAATTTTTCGTACTCCACTTCGTCAAGCTCCTCCGTTTGTGTTATTATTTTTTCGATCTCAACCGCAAAAGAGGTTATGGTAAGATTGTGCAATAAGGTCAAAGCTGTAGGCGTTACCCCAAACTGTTTGTAAATCTCGTTTTTCATTTTTGCCAGCTTTAAACTGCTTCCTCCCAGAAAAAAGAAATTATCGTTGACGCTTATTTCTTCAAGTTTTAACAGCGCTTTCCAGATCTCGGTAAGCTTGCTTTCTGTTTCATTTCTGGCAGCTACAAAAGTTCTTTGCACAGTTGTTTTATCATTTTTAAGCAGACGTAATTTTTTGGTATCTGCTTTACCGTTTACCGTTACCGGAATTTCCTTTATGCGAATAAAGTTTTCAGGAATCATGTAGTCGGGTAAATCGTTTTTCAGGAATTCTCTTAAGGCTGTAAAGTCTATTTCTTCATCACTTTTAAGGTATCCGGTAAGTTCTTTCTCTCCGTTTTCAGCTGCGTTCAATAACACTATTGCTTCTTTTACTGCCGGATGCTGCTCTATTGTATTTTCGATTTCTTTCAAATCAATACGATAGCCTCTTATTTTGATCTGACTGCTTTTTCGGCCTAGGTATTTCAAGGTTCCGTCTGGCAGCCATTTTACTAAATCGCCTGTTTTGTAGAGTAAAGCCCCCATTTCAGGATCGATAGTATTCGGAACAAACGCTGCTTCTGAAAGCAATTTATCTTTAAAATACCCCGATGCAAGTCCGCTTCCTGCGATGTAAAGCTCTCCAACAGCACCTTCGGGCATTAGCCTTTTTTCTTCCGACAAAACATACAATGCCGTTTTGTCTATAGGTCTTCCAATGTTTACAAGATCGTCCTGTTGCAGAAATTGTACACTTGAAATGATTGCGGTTTCTGTTGGCCCATAAAGATTCCAGATTCCTGTACCGCTTAGCTGTACCAGTTTGTTTTTCAGCTGTTGCTCCAAATCTTCTCCTGCGGCCAGCACAACAAGCTTTTCTGTGTTTTTCCAGCCTGTATCCAAAAGCATTTTCCATCTTGTAGGTGTGGTAAGCATATGACTTACTGTATTTTTTTTCAGAAAATCATTCAGCTGGTAAATGTCATTTGACTCCTGTTCGTTGGTCAGTACAACCTGTCCTCCAACGGTTAACGGCAGAAAAATTTCCAATAGTGAAATGTCAAAGATCAAAGGAGTTACCGCCACAAACTTTGTTGTAGCCTCTAAGGCCAGCTTTTGAACTAATGAAACCATTACATTACTAAATGAGCCGTGATGGATCATTACGCCTTTTGGCTCTCCTGTTGATCCGGAAGTAAAAATGACATAAGCCAGATCATTCGGATTTAGGGTTACAGTTTCGAAACTATTCTCTGAGGTATCAGGAATTTTATTAATATCGATTTTCTCTATTTCCGCAGAAAAAAGATGCAGGTTCTCTTTTTGAGCCACCACCAATTCAGGGTTTACTTTGGCTATAATTCGGGTAATTCTTTGTTTTGGATAAGTGGAATCAATGGGTAAAAAAGCTGCTCCGGCCATCATAATCCCCAAAATACCTACTAACTGATCGGCAGAACGGTTGATGCACAATGGAATGATCGTGCCTTTGCCCGCTCCTTTTGATTGTAAATGTCGGGCCAGATTTTCTGCTTTTTGATACAACGCTTCATAAGATAGTGAAGTCGTGCTATCGGAAACGGCAGTCTTAGTAGGATGCAAAAGATATTGTTCTTTAAAAAGCGCTGCTACCGACTGCTCTGTATTTTTATTTTGCCCCTCGTTTTGGGCTTCATTCCCCTCTTTTTTTAGCGCATTAAAAGAATCTTTTAATTTCGTAATTCGCGGCAATCCCTCAAGCGCACTGGTTTTATCAATACCAAAATCGATCAAACATGCGATCTCATCAACTCCTGCTTGTACCGCTTTATGGAGTATTGGAAAACTGCTTTCTACAGTCCCGATAAGGCTGCTTTCTTTAAAATATTTGGTAACCGAAAAATCTAACAATTCTTCAACGGATTGATCCGTTATGCTTTTAAGTACAGGATCATTTCCGCTTTCTAAAACATCTTTGCCACTCATTTCAAGAGACTTTAGCAAATATTTTTTCATAGAAGGTCTTGCTTTTTCCTGTGCTTCTTCTACCGTTTCATCCAGGTAAGTGTGTAACATGAGTACCACTCTGTCGCCACCTTTTTTATGATTGTGCTGTTGGTAGGCCTTTCGGTATACCGCAATTTTTTCTTCTAAATCTGCAAATCCGCTATTCAACAATCCGGTTAAAATTCCGGCTCCTATTTCACCTGCTTTTTGATAGGTTTCTACATTTGCTGTACAGGCAATCCAAACAGGAAGATCTTTACGCACGGGCTTTGGCAATATTTTAAAAGATTTTTCGATAGCGTCAATTCCTTTAAAATTTACCGAATTCCCTTTCCAAAGCGAACGAACATCTTCTATGGTTTGGATTAAAACCTTTTTTCGGTCTTTAAAATTTTCAGGATAAAAAACAAAGTCATTCGCGTTCCATCCCGAGGCAAAACAAATACCTGCTCTTCCTCCCGAAATATTATCAACTACCGACCATTCTTCCGCTATTCGGATAGGATGGTGAAGTCCTGCCACTACGCTTCCTGACCGGATACCTACATTTTTAGTTCTTGCTGCTAATGCCGCCCCTAAAACACTCGGATTCGGAAAAGGTCCGCCAAAATCATTAAAATGACGTTCGGGTGTCCAAATCGCGCTATAACCATTCAGATCTGCGTAAGCCGCTCCTACCATTAGTATTTCGTACTGGTTTTCTTCGGTTCCGGTATTTCCAAAATAATAAAGTCCGAAATCTAACGTTCCGTGACTATCATCAGCTGATTCCTCTGCCAAAACAGTACCTGATTCATTTCTGCTCCATGCGGTAATTTTTTTATGTTCAACAGGATCGATACTTTCCAGAACGCTTATCGCAACACTATCGTCGGTGATGGTTTTCGTCATTAAATACTCCAAATGATCGGCCAGACGTTTGATGGTTTCTTCGCGATAGATTCGGGAGTTGTATTCGATTTCATAAAAAAGGTTTCCTTCTTTTGATTCCGCAAAATTAAAAGTAAGATCATAGGCGGAGTAGCCTTCCTTAAGCTCAGCAAATTCAGCCACTTTTAATCCCCCCGGAAGAAAATCATGTTCTAAAGAATGGGAGTCAAAGTTTTGCAGGACCACAAATACATCAAATATGGTGTTTCTGCCCGGATCTCTTTCTACCTGAAGCTGATTTACGATTTCTTCAAAAGGATATTCTCTGTTTTCGTAGGCGTTGAAGGCATTGGTATTCACAATATTGAACAGTTCCTTAAACGTATGGTGGCCCTCAAAACGGGTTCGCAACGCTATTGTATCGGCATAAAAACCGATCTGTTCCTCTAGTTCAGAAAAATCTCTGCCGTAAACCGGAAATCCAAGAATAATGTCTTTCTGTTCGCTAAACTTGTAAAACAACAAATTAAACAAAGTCATCAATCCGGTAAACAAGGTTCCGCCTTCGTTTCGGCAATAGGCCTTAAACGGTTTTACCGATTCGACATTGATTAAACGTCTTAGCATCCCCACTTCTGAGTTTCTGACTGCGGGTCTCGCATAGTCTTCCGGCAACTGAAGTAAAGGCAATTCACCGCCCAGCTGGTTGATCCAATAGGCTTTTTCTTTGCTTAAATCGATCGTCTCAAAACGCTTGCTTTTCCATACCGCCACATCTTTATATTGAATTCTGAGCGCCGGTAAGAAATCCTCGGTCTGCAATACTTCGGCTTTATAAAAAAAGAATAAATCCCGCATCAGTATGTTAAACGACCTGCTATCGCAAATAATATGGTGGATGATGATGTAAAACAACCATTTATCGTTCTCTAAACGAATTAAGTAAAACTTGAATAAAGGGCCGATTTGTAACTCAAAAGGGATTCCCCTTTCCTCTTTCATGAACTTGACTAATCTTTCTTCGGAGGTGTCCTGACCTCTGAAATCAATGTGACTGATTTTAAAATTTAGTTCTTCGGTGCTTTTAATCCATTGGCATATTTCACCACTTTCATTTTCGGCAAAAACAGTTCTAAGACTTTCGTGTCTGGAAATCAATTTCTGGCTGGCTTTCTCAAGTGCCGCTCTGTCCAATTCTCCTTCAAACTGAAAACTTTTAGACATGTTGTAGGCATAGTTGTCGCCCCAGTTGTGACTTACAATCCATGATCTTGTCTGCGAAGGCGTCAGTGGATAATACTTAAGATCCGCTGGTGCCAAAGGTATGCTTGCTTCCGTTTTGTTTTCCTGCTGCTGTTGTTGTTTTAAATAGTCAACAATTTCAGCTTTACGCACTTTTATTTGCTGTAAAACGGCCTCTGAAATTTCTTCAGCTGTATACGAAATGGCCAGATTATCATCAGCTAATTGAACGCTAATATTTTCTTCTGCTAGATAATTCAGGAACTGTAGTGTATTCATAATCAATTCGATTTAAATAAATAGAGTAAGGTGTCCTAAGATTTTTTTTTGACTCAGAACGACGGGGCTAAAGGGTTAAAAAGGTACTTTTATGCGATGTTTGGCTAAATGGTAATCGTTTTTACTTCCTGATATTGTTTGCTGGCAATAGCTTCGATGGTTTCGGTTAGTTCTCTTACGGAGCTGTGTTCCATAAAATCCATCAGCGATAATTCGACCTGCAGTTCGTTTTTAATTTTGTTCAGGATTAACATTCCTTTGAGGGAATCGCAACCAATTTCGAAAAGGTCTTTGTCCGGATCTACTTTATCTTCTCCCAGAAATTCAACAAATACAGAATGCACAATTTCTGAGGTGGTTTCCTTTTTCTTCTGTGGGACATTCACTTTCAGAGCAACTTCGATTTTTTCCTCTTTCTGATTAAAAAAAGTAAAATTTTCGGATGTTAAGTTTACCACGTGCGGATAGTCGTTTTTCTCAAATTCATAAACCGGCAGGGATGTTTTTGCGGGATGATTGTCATGATAGGTTTTTTCCCAATCGATATTTTCTCCCGACAGCCATAGGTTTTTTAATGTATTTTTTAAGATGTCATCAGCAGTAACGGTTTGATCCGTTGGTGCTAAAGAAATCGAGATACGGCTTTTTTCTTCAAAATTTTCAGTTGGAAGGGTCTCTAAAAACTGCGCCAGCTTTGTACTGGCACTCATTTCCAAAACAACGGATGAGTTGTACTGCAGAATATCCGTAAAAGATAACGGTGCGTTAATTTCTATGTTTCTGTCCTTTACCCAATATTTTACAGGAGTCAAAGTTCCTTCTTTTATAACGATGTCTTTGGCTGCCTGTACAAAAGCAATCTGAGCGGGCTGTTGGCTTAATTCGTTTTCATCGTACAACATCATCTCGATTACTTCTTTGAGTTGCAATATTCCGGAAACACAGGCGGCAGTATATTCGCCTGTTCCAACACCTGCGGTATACTGAATGCGTATCCCGTATTCTTTCCATAGGTTGGCTAAAGTATAACCGGACAACAATACAAATACTTTGGCAAGGGTTTTATCTGTTGATTTGCCCGTAGCCGCTGTTTCCTTCATCCACTTTTTAAGATCATACGCACCCAATTCCAGTGGTGCTATATTTTGGTCCATTTTACTTCTAAAGCCGCTATTTTCCTGATATAGATCACTATAAAACCGAATATCACTGTCGTTGATATGAGGAAAGAATACCACTATCGTTTTCTTCTTTTCGTCGGTTTTGTTTGTCTTTTCTTCATTGACTAAAAGAGCAACCTGTCTTGCTAATTCCTCTTTATTTTTGGCGCTTATTGCCGCTCTGTAAGCGAATTGTTTTTTTCCTGTCTGCAGTGTATAAGCTACTTCCTCCAGCGCAATATCTTTTTCATTTTTTAGAAATTGCTTAAATTTCAAAAGGTAGTTTTGAAGTGAATTCTTTGATTTGGCCGAAAAAAGGAAGAGCTGGGAGGTTTCTTCTACAGTACTTTTATTTTTATGCGGAGCTTCTTCCAAAACCAGATGGACGTTTGTTCCTCCTATTCCAAAGGAACTTACTCCTGCGCGAAGAGGCGCATTATTTACCGACTCCCATTTGTGAAGCTCTTTTTTGACATAAAAAGGACCTTCGTTAAAATTGATTTTCGGATTTGGATCGTTGTAATTTATGGTTCCCGGTATCTGGCGGTATTTTAAGCTAAGGGCTGTTTTTATCAAACCTACCACTCCTGCTGCTGTATCGGTATGTCCAATATTGTTTTTTACCGAACCCAGCAAACAGTTCTGTTCTGTATTGTTTTCAAAAGCCATATTAAGTGCTTCCACTTCAATCGGGTCGCCTAAGGTGGTACCTGTTCCGTGTGCTTCTACATAACTCACGCTATCAGGAGATATTCCGGCCATTTTATGCGCCAGTCTGATACATTCCATTTCTCCCTCCACACTTGGCGCTGTATAGCCTACTTTTCGGTTTCCGTCGTTATTGGCCGCGCTTCCTTTGATTACAGCATAAATATGGTCCTTATCTTCTATGGCCTTTTCCAGCTGTTTCAGCACGACAATCCCAACGCCTTCGCTGCCTATGGTTCCGCTGGCCTCTTTATCAAATGCTCTGCAATGTCCGTCTTTTGAATAAATAAATCCTTCTTTGTATTCGTAACCTGAGCGGGGTTCCAGCATTAAAGAAACTCCTCCGGCCAACGCTATTTTCGCTTCTCCGAACAGCAGTCCGCGGCAAGCCAAATGAACGGCAGAAAGTGAAGTCGAACAAGCCGTATTAATAGAAAATGAAGGGCCTTGTAAATTTAACTTGTGAGAGGTTAAAGTGGGTAAATGGTCTTTGTTTGTAATAAAATCAAGTGTCAGATTATCTAATTTACTGCTATCGCTATTCAGAGCAACATGTGCTTTCCACGGAGTGTCATCACCACCGCCCACATAAATACTTATAGCCGATTCAGACAAACATCCCGCATCTTCGAGAGCTTCCCAAGCCGATTGCAAAAACAAACGGTGTACCGGACTCATTAATGCTGCCTCATAAGGTGTAAATCCGAAAAAGGCGGCATCAAAACTTCCTTTGTTCGCTATTTCTGCCAGAACCGGAATGTGTAAATTCGTGTCGGTTTCCTTTTTAATATAGCCTCTCTCGAGAAGTTCTTCTTCTGATAAGGTGTAAACAGACTCTTGTCCTTTCGAAATATTGTTCCAAAACGTTCTCCAGTCATTTGCTCCAGGCACGTGACATGACATTCCTATTATTGCAATTTCTAAACCTGTATTATCGTTTGCTGCCATTTGAATTTACTTTATTGAGATACTCCCTTAATTTATTTGCTGTTTCTTTTTTAAAATTGACATCGTCTGCTGTACGATGTCAACAGATTTCAAATTTTTCTCGTCTGCTTCTTCAAGAACCGGTTCTATATCCTGTGTGATATGATTGACAAGTGCTTCGATAGTACTAAACTTAAAGGCATTGAGTACTTTTAAGTTGATATCCAGTTCTTTGTTAACCATTCGTACCATTTTCATGAGAGAAATCGAATTGCCTCCTACTTCAAAAAAAGGATCTTGTATGCCGATATTTTCATTACAGAGGATGGTTTTCCAGACGTTCAGTATTTTTGCTTCCAACTCGGTTTTAGGCAAAGTATATTGTTCGCTTTTAGCCGTTTGCCTGCCTAAAGTCAATAAAGCTTTGGTATTTGTTTTTCCGTTGATCAGAGTTGGAAATTCTTCCACCCACACTATTTTTGAAGGAATCATGTATGCAGGCAGTTTTTGCTGCAGCTGATTTCTCAATTCTCTTTGGTCCAGTTTTTCAGGCCCCGTGTAAAAAGCGACTATTCTTTTTTGATCTTCTCTTTGGTTATCCGCTAAAACGATCGCCTTTTTAATTTTTTGCTGTTCCTGAAATACGGCTTCGATTTCACCAAGTTCTATGCGGTATCCGTTCAATTTAATCTGACTGTCTTTTCGGCCTATAAATTCCAGAACTCCATTAAAATGCCAGCGGGCTAAATCGCCTGTTTTATACAATTTTTTTCTTGAGAAAAAATCTATCCTGAAAACTTCTCTTCCGCCACCTTCATGGTTTAAATATCCCTCTGCTACCTGTTCGCCGGCAATACAAATTTCTCCGGGAACTCCTATGGGCACCAGATTATTTGCCGAATCCAGCAGGTATATTTTAGAACCTTTGTTAGGGGTTCCTATCAGCTGTGGATTGTAACGTTTTTGTTGATGCAAATAAGTTTGTCCCGTTACAAAAATGGTTCCCTCAGTAGGGCCGTACAACACATGAATAGAAGCATTACGAAATACCTTTGACAAATCTTCCAGCGTTTGGTTGGAAGAAGCTTCTCCTCCCATAAATACCTTTGTGATATGTGAAAAGCGATCTGCAATGTCGAAATCAATAATATAATCGAGCAGCTGTCTCATTAAAACCGGTACCGCATGAAATGCATTGATCTTTTCGATTTCCTGGTTCAAAAACGCAAGATCCTGTATGGTCTCTGTACTTAATACTGTGATGGTACCGCCTATTGTTAAAGGATAAAAAACTTCAAAGAAAAAAATATCAAAGGAGTTTGAGGCTAAAACAGGAAAATGTGCTGTGGCAGCTGTTCCAAATTTTTTTCGGCAATTGGCCAAAAGCACACTGAAATTCTGATGTGTCACCATAACCCCTTTTGGCTTTCCGGTTGACCCTGAGGTATAGATGGTGTAAGCAATTTGGGAAGGCTTAATTTCTCTGTTTAGGGCAGCGTCATTCTGAGTAGAGTTTTCAAATTCTTTGATGTTATTTTCATTCACTACCAGTACACACTGACTGCTTTCGGTTATGATTTTTTTTCTTTCTTCTGGAAAATGAGTATCAATCGGAACATAAACAGCGCCTAGTTTAAAAATGGCTAAAATGGTTACGATTAGCATTTCTGACCGCTCTAACTCAACCGCAACAAAATCATGCTCTTTAATTCCATAACTATCAATAAGATAATGTCCAAGTTTGTTGCTTTTTTCGTCTAATTCCTGATAACTAAGGGATTCTGTGTTGTACTTTACCGCCGTTTTATTTGGATTTTTTAAGACCTGCTTAGAGAAATAACTGATGATAGTATGGCTCGCCGAAATATCAAAAGTCTCTCTGTTGAAATCAAAAAATAAGCGGTTTCTTTCTTCTCCTGCTACCAAATCAATTTCAGAAAATAAACTATCCGGATTTTCGAGAACCTGAGTATAGAGGTGCTCAAAACATTTTTTTAAGTTTTCTATAAATTCAGGACTGTATTTTTGTGCATTGTACGTAAACCTCAGCAAAGTATCAATACCCGGAACTATAGCCAGTGAAAAATTATAATTGGTCTTTTCAAATGCTTCTACGGCTACTACTTTTAAGGCATCCTGAGCCGAATTAATTAACTCTTCCTCTAAATATTCCTGTGCCGGATAATTTTCGTAAACCACCAAAGTATCAAATAACTGCTGTCCCAAATTACTCTTTGACTGTATCTCTGCCAGTTGAATATAATGATTTGGAATACTCTCTATGGCTTCTTTTTGAGTAGCGATCAGGATATTTCTTAGGGTTGCCGCCGCATCAAATTTTATCCGTACCGGAATTGTATTGATAAAAAGCCCCAGCATTTCCTCTATTCGGTCTACTTCTGAAGGTCGACCTGAAACGACACTCCCAAAAACAACATCCTCGGTATCATTGTATTTTGCCAGCAGCATTCCCCAAATGGTCTGAAAAAAAATATTTTCGGTAATCCCTAATTTTTGGCAGAGTGCTGTAACCGCCTCTTTATTTTTTCGGGACAGGGTATGAATTGTTTTAACTTCTGTTTCCTCCTCCTTTTGATTTTCGGGGTTAAAAAACGGTATTCCGGTGTTGGTTTCAAATCCCGAAAGATAGTCCTCCCAATAGGCTGCTATGCTTTTTTTATCGAGCTGCATCAGCCACTTGCTGTAGGCCGAATTGCTTGGCGCTGGCGATAATTGAACGGCATGACCAGCCAATAAACATTTGTAAACGTAAAAAAAATCTTTTATCAATATCCCGGCACTCCAGCCGTCTAAAATAATGTGATGGTAACTCCAGATAAACTCAAAAACATCCTCCTGCAGTTTAATAACGGTAAGCCTTATTTGTGAGCCTTTGTTTAGGTTAAATCCTTTTTCGCGATCTGATTTTTTGAAATTTTCAAGCGAAAAATTTTTATTGGCACTCTCATCCTGGTAATTAAAGCCAGAAGGAACACTTTCAAGTACTACTTGTAAAATATCATTTACTGTTGTATTGTTAAAACAAGTTCTTAGTGCATCATGTCTCGACACCAAAAAATCAAATGTTTGATGTAATAACTCAACCTCAACTTTCCCGTAGATGTGGTAGCAGGACTGTTCAAAATACTCCTTGTCTGAGATTTGCCAGCGAAAAAAAATTCCCTCCTGTAAAGGGTTTAGTGCATATATTTCTTTTATTTTCATAGATTAATTACGGTTCGATTTTAAGGGGCTTTCGATTTAAGGGTTAGGTTTTTCTATTGCATCATATGGTGATATTCTCGCTTTCAACATCTTCCAGTTCTTCGTTATTGACCCAAACCATATTATCAATTTCGTTGGATAAACTGGCTACGGTTGGATGGTTAAACAGTTCGGACAGGCTAAGTTTGATTTCAAATTCGTTGTGGATCAGGTTGAACATTTTGACGGCTTTTAGGCTGTGTCCGCCGAGGTCAAAAAAGTTATCCGACAAGCCTATTTTTTCGATTTCTAAAACGTCTTCCCATATTTTAGCCAGTGCTTTTTCAGTGGCTGTGGCGGGTTCGATATAGGCGGCACGCTCGGTTTCTAAAAGGGTAACTTCCGGAAGTCTGGCTCTGTCTACTTTTCCATTGATGTTTAACGGAAATTCGTCTAAAAAGGCAAAATGACTTGGAATCATGTATTTCGGCAACTGGGCTCTCAGCCAGTTTTTCAGGGAGCTGCTTTCGATTTCTCTATCGGCCACCAGATAGGCTACTAAATTTTTCTCTCCAGACGCACTGTCGCTTATGACAACCAAAGCGGAATCTATGGCCTCATGCGAGCATAAGATGTTTTCGATTTCTCCGAGTTCTATTCGATAACCGCGCAATTTTACCTGATTGTCTTTTCGTCCGATAAATTCGATCGTATTGTTGGCCGTCCATCTTCCTAAATCACCGGTTTTATAAAGTCTTTCCTGTGTATTATAAGGGTTTGTTATGAATTTGGAATGGGTTAGTTCGGCATTGTTCAAATACCCTCTGGCAAGACCATCACCTCCTACACATATTTCACCAATCGCTCCTTTCGGCACTAACTGATGATTTTTATCCATCAGATAAACGGTACTGTTGCTTATTGGGACACCTATCGGAACAGTAGTTTTTATTGGCAAGTCAATGGTATGGGTTAGTGAAAATGTTGTGTTTTCAGTTGGCCCATATCCATTGACAACTACTAATTCAGGGTAAGTGGTTTTCAGTTTCGTGATATGATGGGGAGATAAAACATCACCTCCGCATACTATAGTTTTCAGATTTTTAAATAAGATGAGGTTTTCGTCTACCAGCTGATGCAGCCAGCCTGCGGTGAGCCACATGATGGTTACGTTTTGGTTTGCCACAACTTCGTTCATCCCTCTTACCGACAGCAGGGTATTTTCGTCGCAAATGACCAGGGTTCCCCCGTTTAAAAGCATTCCCCAATACTCAAAAGTAGTGGCGTCGAAGGAAAATGCACCGGTAGCCAATAGTACTTCTGCTCCCGTAAGGTTTATAAAATTGGTATTTTTGACCAATCGTACAACGCTTTGCTGTTCGATTAAAACGCCTTTGGGTTCGCCGGTAGAACCTGAGGTATACATGACATAAGCCAAATCATTTGCTTTCGCATACTTGCTTTCAAACTGAGCCGAATACTCGTGCTGCGTTTTTACAAATTCTTCGATCAAATCAACCCGAATCAAACATTCGGCATTGGCATCTTTAATGATGTAACTGATTCGTTCCTGAGGATAATCGGCCGCGATTGGGACGTAAGCACAACCCGATTTCAGAAGGGCTAAAATGCTTATGATCTGCCATTCGCTTTTTGGCAAATAAACTGCTGCCAAATCGCCCGTCAGGTTGCAATTTTCTTCTAAATAATTGGCAAGTTGATTGGCAATAGTATTGAGTTCCTGATAACTGTACTTTTTCTCTTTATAGACCAAAGCTGTTTTTTCAGGGGTCAATTTGACTTGTTTTTCAAACAGTTCTATAATAGACGACTCTTTTGGGTAATGGGTTTGATGACCGCTCAATTCTTTTAGCAAATGCTCTTTTTCAGCAGCTGTCAAACAATCAATCGCGCTTATTTTCTGGTCGGCCTGAGTGCTGATCTGCAATAGGATCTGCTCTAAATGATGCAATAATGAGGTGATTTTTTGAGCAGAAAACACATCGCTATTGTACTGTAAGGATACGGTAAGTGTGTTGGCTGTTATTAAAAAATCAAAGGTCAGATCAAACTTGGCATTGATACCGTTTCCTATTGCATCAATAATGGTATCAATACGCGCTGCATCTTCTTTTGGGTTGTTTTCTTCTCTGGCGGTAACGACAATGTCAAACAGCGGGTTTCTGCTGGCATCGTATTTAATGTTTAAAAGACTGATTAACTCATCAAGCGGAAATTTTTGATGTTCTTTGGCCTGAATGACATTCTCTTTTACTTGTTTTAAAATATCTAAGAAGGAGGCATTATCCTCTAAATGTGTACGTAACGGAATTGTGTTGGCGTAAAAACCTATTTGATCAAACAATTCAGGATAATCACGGTTTACGATCGGGCTTCCAGTAATGATGTCCTGATCGCCGGTATTTTTATAGATTAAAACATTGGCTGCTGCCAAAAAGACCATGAAGAGCGAAACTTCCTGACGGTCGCACAAGCTGTTTAGTTCTTTTAGGACACTGCCTTCCAAAACTTTAGAAATTACCCCTCCGTTATGTGTTTTAATATTAGGCCTTTTTTGGTCTCCCAATTCACTCAAAATCGGTAAATTGCCTTCAAATTGTTTGAGCCAGTATTCTTTATCTGCTGCAATGGCATCGCTTTTAATGGTGCTCTGCTCCCAGGTTGCATAGTCTTTAAATTGTACAGCCAAAGGCGGTAAAACAACTTCTTTTCCTTCATTGTACTTTTCATACAAAGCATACAACTCTTTTACAAAAACATCTGTAGACCAGCCATCAAAAATGATGTGGTGGAAAAGAATGCTCACGATCCATTGGTCGTCTTTGGCACTTATCAATCCAACCTTCATCAATGGAGGTGTTTCTAAGTCAAAAGAGACATCGCCAGTTGCTGCAAGTGCCTGTTGTAAATTTTTTTCTAAGGTTCCGCTGTTGCGCAAATCCAGATACTCAATTTCTAACGGATCTAGTTTTTCTACCGGAACGATTATTTGTCTCGGTTCTCCGTTTTCATTGGTAACAAAAGCGGTTCTTAATATTTCATGTCGCTCTATTAAATGCTGCAATGCCTTAGTAAAAGGCGCAATGTTTACCGCCGCATTTTTAACATCTATGATTCTAATATTGTATGCTTTATTGGCCTGTGTATCTATCGAACAGATATTCCACATTCTGTATTGAGAAGAAGACAAAGGATAACTCGCTGCTATTGCTGCGGGAGGAATCGATACCGTATAACCATTCAAAGAGCTGTCAATAAAGAGCGCCTGTTCTTTTATGGTCGGATGGGTATAAATTTCCTTGATGTTGAGGTGGATTCCAAAATTCACAAAAATTTGATTGGACAGTTTAATCATTTTTAAACTGTGTCCGCCCAGATGGAAAAAGTTATCCTCAATTCCAATCGTTTTTCGATCGAGAATGCGCTGCCATATTTCGGTCAGTTTTATTTCGGTTTCGGTTACTGCCCCAATGTATTCGGTTTCTTTTACCGTGTTGATCTGCAACGGATGCGGCAGTTTTTTGGCATCTATTTTTCCGTTTACGGTTAGCGGAATTTCTTCCAGTTGTATGTAATAATCCGGGATCATAAAAGAAGGCAGTATTCCTTTCAGAAAAAGAGCCAGCTCCTGTGGTGCCAGTTGTTTTTTGGCTTTTAAATAGGCTACAATTTCTTTTTCTTCTCCTGATACTGTGATTGTTTTGGCAATAGCAAAATCGACATGCTCATTTGATAAGAGTGCATTTTCTATTTCTTCTAACTCTATTCGATATCCTCTTACTTTAACCTGATTGTCTTTTCGGCCTACAAATTCTATTTTACCATTTGGAAGTCTTTTCACCATATCTCCCGTTCTGTACAGCTTTTCATCTGTCTTGAAAGGATTTACGATAAATTTTTCGGCGGTTATTTCGACTTTATTCAAATAACCTCTTGTGACCTGATTTCCTGAAATACACAATTCACCAATGCTAAAATAAGGGCATAATTTTAAATGATCATCTAATACATAGGTTGCATTATGAGCATTGCTTTTTCCGATTACTGCATTTGGAAATTGTTTTACACCTGGCAGATAACTTTCAGATGTGATAAAAATAGATCCTTCGGTTGGTCCGTAAAGTACATTGATGACAGCATTTGTAAATACTTCTCTAATTTCTTCGAGTATCCCCACCGGTATTTTATCCCCTCCAATAAATATAGACTCTATATGCTGGTATAGTTGTTCGCTTTTATTGGTTTTAATGTGATCGATAACGGCTCTCATCAGGGTTGGCACGGCATGAAAACTATTGGTGTGGCTAAGAATTTTCGTGAGCTCACCCATGTCTTTTATTTCCTCATTGGGTACCATAACCACTTTTCCTCCTGCCAATAAAGGGTGGAATAATTCGAAAAGAAAAATATCAAACGAATTGGAAGCCAGTAAAGGCATTGAAGGCTTTTGAGAAATGACAAAATTGTCTTTAGTGTTGACCAATAAAGCGCAAATGTTGCTGTGTTCCACCAATACTCCTTTTGGTTTTCCTGTTGATCCCGAAGTATAAATAAGATAAGCCAGATCTGAAGGTGCAATTGTTACCGCTGATGCCGCTGCCGCTGTTTTTGGAGTTGCTTTGAAACGGTTGATAAAATCGTCGTCGATAATAATCCCGCAATTGGTGTCTTCCAGTATATAATCTACCCGGTCCTGTGGCAAATTGATGTGCAGGGGAACATATACAGCACCGGCTTTTAAAATTCCCAACAAGGCCACCACAAGCCAGTCGCTTCGGTCCAGCTGCAATGCTATAAAATCTCCTAAACCAACGTTATGTTCCACTTTAAGGAAGGCTGCAAACTGATCTGCAATTGCATTTAATGCTGCAAAGCTGTACTGCTCTTCACCATAAACCAGAGCAATATTATTCTGATTTTCGGCTACCGCATTTTCAAACAACTCCACCAAAGTATATTCGGGAGAAGTTTCATTCAGTCCATCATGTCCGGATAACGACAATACGGCTTCTTTTTCGGATTCTTTTAAAAGTTCTATTTCTGAAACCGGAAGGTCAAAATTGGCCACTACCGAGTTTAAAACCTGCTCAAAATGATCCTTAAGATAGGTTATGCTGCTATTTTCATATTTTTCAGCATTAAAAGTAAAACGGATGCTGATGTCTTTTCCCGGAATAATAGCGAGTGAAAAGTCATAGTTTTCACCTTCATAAAATTCGGTTTCTAAAAGCGTAATGTTTGTTTTTTCGTTTTCGGCCAATTCACTGGTTATGGCTTCGGCAGCAGCATAGTTTTCAAAAACGATGATATGATCAAATAACGGCTGATTGCCATTAACACCAAGCTGTATTTCGCTAATCGAATTGTAATGGTACGGCAGACTTTTGATCGCCTGCTCCTGTGTTTGCAACAGGATTTGTTTTACTGTAGTCTGATGGTCGAATGAAATTCGCACCGGAATTGTATTGATAAAAAGTCCGATAATATTGGCCACATCATAAATTTCTGCGGGCCTACCCGATACCACTCCACCAAAAACTACGTCGTTTGTATTGTTGTATTTGGCTAATAAAATTCCCCAGACGGTCTGAAAAAAGACATTCTCGGTAATACCGTTTTGCTGGCAAAAAGTACCAAGCTGCTCTCTTAAGTCTCCGCTAACGGTATAAAAAACTTCTCCCGGGCTATAGGCATCCGTGTTCTTTTTTGGAAATGGCAAAGTGTTTATGCCCTGAAAGTCCTCTAAATACTGGTTCCAATATTGTAATGATTTTGCTTTGTCGTTTTTCATTAACCATTTCACATAATCTGAATAGGAAGTGACTTTAGGCAAAATGTTTGTTTTCCCCTGAACCAATCCTTCGTATAAAGCAAAAAACTCACCAATCAAAATGCCAATGCACCAGCCATCCATAATAATGTGGTGGTGGCTCCATATCAATTCATACTGATTCTCATTTGTTTTTACTACCGTAAGACGCATTTGTGAACCTGTACTAAGGTCAAAACTCTTTGCAATATCCTGCTCTTTTACGGATGCTACAGTCTCGTTCGAATTTTGAGTAATGTCCAGATAGGTAAAATTGGACGGAACCTCATTTTGAACAATTTGTAAAAGATCTTCCCCTACATTATCGCGGAAACAAGTTCTCAGCACATCGTGTCTTGCAATCAGCTGATCGTAACTTTCTTTGAGATAATGAAGGTCAAGTTCGGCCTGTATTTTATAAGACGATTGTTCGAAATACATGGATTTAGAAAGTTTCCAATGGAAATAAATTCCTTCCTGCAATGGTGTTAACGGGTATATATCTTTAATTTTCATGGTTTTTTGACTAGTACGGTTATAGCATTTTGTTCAATTCCTCCAGACTGCTTAAATCCAGCCCTTTGTAGGTAAAATCAACAGGGGTTAAATGAGTTTCTTTTTCTTCGGAAAGACCCGAAATCAAATGTTCCAGTTCTGTTTTATACGCTTCTTTTAAGTTTTCTATGGTTTCGTTTTTGAAGTAATGGGGATTAAATGAAAGCATGAGCTGAAGCTGACCGTTGATTAAGATTCCTGATATATCGAGTGTTCCGGTTCTTTCGGTATCCGCCGCGATTTCCTTTCCTTTGGCGATATCGGTAAATTGAAATAACTGGTCTTTTTTCTCCGATTTCCCTAAATCAAAATCGCCCAGGTAGTTGAAAGAAACATCGGCTTTTATGTTTAAATCACAGCCTTTTAGGTATTTTAAGATCCCGAATCCAATGCCTTTATTCGGAATTCGATGCAGCGTTTCTTTTACTTCTATGAGCTGATGAATGTTATCGTGTTTCTTTTTAAGCGCAATCAATACCGGATAGATTGTCGTAAACCAACCCACGGTTCGGGTTACATCTGTGTCTGAGCTGATGTCTTCTCTTCCGTGGCCTTCCAGTTGAATGGCTACATTTTCTATATTGAAATTTTTACCTATTGCCAGCGATAAGGCTGTAATCAAAACATCGTTTATGGTGGTTTTATACGCTTTGTGTGATTCTGTCAGCAATTTTTCAGTAGTGTTTTGATCCAACTGAAATACTTTTGTTTCAAAATCTTTATACAAATTGACACCCTGATACTCAAAATCTTTAGGAAGTTCTGAGGTATTAAATTGTGCTGTTTCGTTTATCGATGACCAGTACACTTCCTCTTCCATCATCGTCATTGAATTGGCATATTCCAATTGTTTTTCCTGCCAGTATTTTAAAGAGTGTGTTTTTAAAGGCAATTCTAATGCTGTTCCGGCTTCGTATTGTGCGTACAATTCCATTAAATCTTCCAGAATAATTCTCCAGGAAACCCCGTCAACCACTAAGTGATGCGAAAGCAACAGCAAATAATCGGCATCCTCTTTTTTTAAGAGAACTGCTTTAAACAAAGGGCCTTTTTCTAAATTGAAAGAAGATTGATGCTGCTCGCAAATTGCATTGAATTCAGCATCGGCAACATTGGAATGCACATTCAGACTAAATTCAAAACCTTCATTTTTAACTTCCTGAATCCAGTGACCATTTTCCTCTTTGAATACTGTTCTTAAGGCATCATGATGCGCAGTTAGTTTTTGAAAAATTTGTGTCAGTCCTTCTTCAGACAATCGCTTTACTGATTTTAATACAATCGACTGATTAAAATGATTTTTATTTCCGGAGGTCTCTTCAAAGAAATATTTCTGAATGGGTGTAAGCGGAATGGTTCCTTCTACCGCAGTCTGGTCTATTTCTTCCTTGACCAATTTTACGTGCAGCGCCAGTTCCTGTATAACGGTATACTGCATAATATCCTGTACCGTCAGTACAAAACCAATTTGTTTTAGTTTAGAAATAATTTGAATGGCTTTGATAGAATCGCCTCCCAAGGCAAAAAAATCGGCTGTAACACTTACATTTTCTTTTTGCAATATTTGCTGAAATACATGTACCAGAGCAGCTTCAATTTCGTTTCCGGCTGGTATATAAGCGTCTTTGTGTAGGGACTCTTTGTTGGCCAAAAGCAACAGGGCCTTTTTATCTACTTTACCGTTTGGCAATAACGGAAATTCACCCGATTGTGTGTAAGTCCCTGGGATTGCGTATACCGGTAATTGTTCTTTCAGATGTTTTTTCAGATCGTCGATATTGAGTGTGGTACGGGTTAAAATATGTCCTACCAAAGCCTCTTCGCTATAGGTTACCACTGCTCCGTCGATGTCTTTGAAATTTAACAGGGCATTTTCAATTTCTCCCAGTTCCAGACGATTTCCTCTGATTTTGATTTGATTGTCTTTTCGGCCTAAAAACTCAATATTGCCATCTGAAAATCTTTTCCCTAAATCCCCCGTTTTGTACATTTTAGTTCCGGGTTCAAACGGATTGTTTATAAATTTTTCTTTGGTAAGTTCGGGGTTGTTTAAATACCCGCTCGATAATCCTTTACCGGCAATATGAAGTTCGCCGATAAGCCCGTCAACTGCCAATTCATTGTTCTCGTTTAAAATATAAACCGAACTGTTTGCAATGGGTTTTCCGATTGAAGGAATAAACTCCTGCCCTTGCTCATATACATAATAACTGGCCCAAACCGTACATTCGGTAGGTCCGTATTCATTAAAAAGTTTACAGTTTTTTAGGGTTGCAACACTCTGATGTAAATCAACCAGTCCTTTTGTGCATTCTTCTCCCGCTACAATAACCGTTTTTAATGTATGGGTACGCTCTTCCAATTCGCTAAGCAACAATTGATAGTAGGAAGGAACGGTAAGCAAATGAGAAACCTCTTCGTCCACAATAAGATCGACTATGGTATGGATGTCCGAAACTCTGATTTTCGGTGCAAAAACCAATTTTGCTCCGCCTGCAATGGTGCCGAAAATTCCGGCGATCGAACTGTCAAATGAGATGGAAGACAGTAATAAAAATGCTGTTGCATCCGGATACGTATCAAGTCTGGCAATGGTCGAAAACATTAAATTTCCATGATCTATCACCACTCCTTTTGCATTACCTGTAGATCCTGAAGTATAAATTACATAAGCGGCATCAGCAGGATTTACCTGCACTTCCAGAGTGGCATTTTCTGTTCCAAGAGCATCCATCTGAATGTCTGTGGCAAAAAATTCACCCGTATAAAAGTCGAGATCAAAAAGATACTCCGATTGTGTGAGCAGGACGTTTAACTTACTGTCCTGAATAATATGCTGAATTCTTTGTTTTGGATATTCCGGATCTATTGGCACATAGGCACTTCCCGTTTTTAAAATTCCTAAAATGCACACTAATACATTTTCAGAATTGTTGATCATTAGTCCGATAAAATCGTTCTTTTTAAGGCTATGATTGGCCAGCAAATAATTGGCCAGTCGGTTCGATTGCTCGTCTAATTCTTTATAGGTCAGCTTTTTGTTTTTAAAGGCCAGTGCGATCGCTTCGGGCTTTTTTTGTAGCTGTTCTTTAAATAAATCCAGTATTGTTTTTCCGTGATCGTAAGAAAGGAAATCCCCTTTGGAAATTTGCAAAAGCGCTTCTTTTTGCTGCGCTTCGATATGTTCTAATTTATAGATTTGTTCGTCAGGATTGTTTACAATTGAGTTCATGATGACCGTAACATGACCGGCGATCTGCTCTACGATTTTTGCTGAAAAAACATCGGTATTGTACTGAATGTTCAACACCAAGTTGTCCTTTTCTTTGTAGAAACTAAAAACCATATCAAATCGGCTGGTCGCTAATTTTTCTTCAAATTCATAAGCCCACACTTTCAGGCCTTCCAGACTTTCGCTTTTTTTAGAGTTGTCATTTTCTCCGTAAATGACCTGAACGTCAAAAAGAGGGTTTCTGCTCGGATCTCTTTTTAAGTTTAACTCTTTTACGAGTGTAGCAAAAGGAAACATTTGATGTTCGTAAGCCCCAAGTACCTGCTTTTTGGTATAATCCAGCAATTCTAAAAAAGTGTTTTCTTTTTTAAACTGCATTCGCATGGCCAGCGTATTTCCGTAATACCCTATCTGGTTTTGCAAATCGGCATCTTCCCTGCCGGAAACCGGAGTTCCGATGATGATATCCTCCTGAGTCGAAAATTTATACAACAACGTATTGATTACGGCTGTCAATCCCATAAACATGGTAGCGCCATTTTCTCTGATCAGTTTTTCAACTGCTTCTGATAATTTTGCATCGATTTTCTTTTCTACAGTACCGCCATTGAAGGTTTGCAGTATCGGTCTTTTTTTATCGACCGGCATGGTCAGAACCGGTAGTTCTCCGCTGAACTCCTTAAGCCAGTAGGTCTTAAGCTCTTCGTATTTTTTGCCAGTAAGCTGTTCGTTTTCCCAGTGGGCATAATCCTTATATTGGATTCTTAAAGCATTTAGATTGTTGGCTCTGTTTTGCTTTTTCGAATTGTATAATTCCAATATTTCCCCAATAAAAATATTCATCGAAACAGCATCCACAATGATGTGATGAATGGTGTAAATAAAGGCCCATTTGTTTGGTTCTAACTGGTAAAGCTTTGTTTTAAAAAGTGGTCCTTTGGATAAGTGAAAAGGAATTACAGCATCCTTAGCGATTTGTTCTTTTAAAATTTCATCCGCATTTGCAGTATTTTGTAAATCAGCATATTCAATCGAAAAATCAATCGCTTCGATCGCTTTAACCACCTGATTGGCGCCTCCGTTTCCATCTTCTTCAAAGACAGTTCTCAAACTTTCATGACGCACTACTACTTCCTTGAGAGATTCATTTAAAGTATTTTGATCCAGTGTTCCTTCAAAAATATATCCTCCTACAGAGTTGTAGGCCACATTTCCTTTTTCGGACTGACTTAAAATCCAAAGTCTTAATTGTGAAGAAGACAGCCCGTATTTTGCATCCGGATTGCTGTCAATTTTAGGAATGACTCCCGCTTTGTCGTACTTGTATTGGTTAATAAAACTAATTAAATCGGCTTTGTTTCTTTTAATTTCGTCAATAATATCGGGAGTTAACGCACCCGTAGGCGCTTTAATGTCAAGATTATCGTCTTTTACGTCAATATGAATGTTCTGTTCTTTTAGTTTTAAATATAAATCTGATACCATAAGATGAATTATTAAAGGAAATAAATTGATATTAGTTTTTGTGTGGGAAGGATTAAATCGGAGTTAGTACGATAACACGCTTTGTTTAAACAGTTCTTTTTCGGCAAATAATCTTTCGGCGACGATGCCCCTGTTTTGGCAATCTTTGATTAACATATTGGATTGTACGATTGGGTTGGATTCGTCTGTATATTCAACATCCAAAATGTGTCGCACCCACGGTTCTTCTCCCATGGCGTATACATAGACTTCTTTGACATTAAAGCAGTTGACCATCTTGATTCCTTCCTCATAATTACTGCCTCTTCCTCTTCGGCTGAAATCTTTTTCGCGTTCCTGTTTAGTGGTAAAAATAGGTCCGTAAACCCAGGAAGCAGGGGCTCCGTCGCATTCCATTCCCATAAACAAAACATCGACATCACCGATAATTTCATGCACATGTTCGTACAATTCAGGCGACTGATTGCAGGAGTCTGCCACTGCCAATAGCGAGTAACCGTCTAATTCGACGTGATACGAAAGTTTGCTGTTGATGTGAATGTCGTGGTGTTCTCCGATAAATGGAATTCCTGTAATTTTTATACCATCGATAGCCGAAATGGTTTGCAGTTCTTCTAATTCGATAATGTTTTCGAAGCCCAGGTTTCGCAGCAATAAATTCAATGATGGGTCCTGTATGGCTCCGCCTATGCTTTTTCCAACTACTATGTGTTTTACTTTGTGTCTGATTTGCAGCATCGTTTCCATCAATATGTGGTCGTGATGCCCGTGTGTGATGAGTACATAATCTATTTCGTCCGGCAAATCGTCATACGTAAATCGGGATACATCCGATTCGTAGGTGTAACTCAAAACCGGATCGAGCACGATAGAGTGTTCTTTGGTTTCGATCAGGATACAGGCATGTCCGAAGTATCGGATACGCATGCTGTCTCCGGTATATTTTTCATATTTTTTAGGTTCCTGTGTGGTAAACAAATCTTTAAACAGTGCTTCATCGTTTTTATCAATGTTCAGCAGGTTCGCAATGTATTCGAAAGTTTGAGGCTCACGTTTCATCTTAAACAATTCGTCGATTTGTTTCGATTTAAAAGGCAATTTTAGTTCCAGTGCCGCCTCCAGGTTAGATAATCTTGGCGTAGAGAAAATAAAAGGTCTGTCTGCATCCTTATTAATTAAAGACAGTTTCACCGTTTGAAAGGATTCTACATAATACGGACTTGCATAAATCAGCGGTTCGTAAAACCTAAAGTCGGGTCTGTGATGTCTGTCATAATACAATTCGACATACCCTCTGATTGCCGAAGGAACTTCTTTGTAAAGCGGCTGCATTAAATGTCCGGTGGCTTTTTTCTTCAGCAGTTTATCCAGTTCTTTTACGGCATCTGTAAATTCAAAAAGCGGCGCTGCCATTTGTTTTGTTCTTTCGAGCAGGGCGGCTACTTCGTCAACGTGTTTTTTATCTAAATCTATAAAAGGGCCTCCTCTAAACGCAGGGTCTTTTACGGCTGTCTCATGTATCACAGGATCGTTTATATACGATTCCATAATCGGAATGTAGCGGTTCACCACGTTAAATCCCGTAAGGATTGGCGGTATAATATGATGCCATGCGTACCAATTTGAAATTAACGGTTCGACCTGTACGTTATTTTTCAGATATATTTTTTGAGTAGCCATTTCAATAGATTTTATAGTTTTAAAAAATGTAGTTTGGTTATATAGAGATATTTTCAAAGTCATCACTAATAGTGACTTCAGCATTTACGAGTTGTGCTTTCTTGATTTCACCGGCCATTGCTTCTAAAGTAGCATTGTTGAAAATCGAAATAAGGTCGAGCTTTGCGTTAAATTCCGTTTTTATTCTGGTGATCAGATAAGTGGCTTTTAAACTGTGACCGCCTATTTTAAAAAAGTCATCCAGTACCCCCACCTGATCCACTTCCAAAACTTCTTCCCACAAAGCAGCAAGTTTACTTTCTACCTCATCGCGGGGTGCCAGATAGTTTCTCGAAAAGTTTTCGGTTAGTGACTTGTTCTGTAAAAGTTTCTTTTTGTCTATTTTTCCATTTAGGGTAAGCGGAAATTCTTTTAAACTTATAAAGTGAGACGGAATCATATATTCCGGCAGTTTGTCTTCTAAAAATTCTTTAATATCATCTGTATCTGAAACCGAATCGGGAGTCAGTACAAAAAAGGCAACGGTTTCCTTAATCCCTAAACTGTCTTCTTTGACTACTACCACAGCATCTTCGATCGCTTCGTGTTGTTTGATGACGGTTTCTATTTCGCCCAGTTCAATTCTAAAGCCTCTCACTTTTACCTGATCGTCATTTCGTCCGGCATATTCAATCGCACCATTAGCAAGCCATTTTCCTAAATCACCGGTTTTGTATAATTTTTCACCTTCGGCAAAAGGATTGTTTATAAACTTTTGATGTGTCATTTCAGGATTGTTCAGATAGCCCTGGGCTAAACCGGCTCCGCTTACATAAATTTCACCGATGGCGCCAAACGGAAGCAATTTTTCATCAGTTCCCAGTATGTAAATTTTGGTGTTGGCAATCGGGAATCCTATCGGAACATTTGCTTGTTCCTGTAACGAATCGTTTCCGTCGATCTTATAAATGGTAGCGCAAATACTGGTTTCTGTAGGACCGTAAGCATTAAAGCAAGTTCCGCCATAGGTCAGGTATTTTTTTACTTCTTCTACAGGAGCCGCTTCTCCAGCGGTTACGAGCTTTTTTAAATTTTTAATTTTATCGAGCTGTACTAATTTTAAATACGACGGAGAAATGGTGGCAAAATTAATAGCATGCTCCTCGATGTAATTTTCTAATTCTTCGGTGTCTTTTTTTAGCTCATCCGTTATGAGGTGTAATTCTCCACCCGAAGCCAAAACGGTGAATATTTCAGAAATGGAAGCATCAAACGAAAAGGAAGCTAACTGAAGCGCTCTTTCTTTGTTTTCATTTCCAAAAATTTCGATCTGCGACAAAATGGTATTCGCAATCGCAGCGTGTTGTATCGCCACTCCTTTCGGGTTACCTGTTGAACCGGAGGTGTAAATAAGATAAGCCAGGTCATCCGGATTGCTGTCAGCTGTATCTAAAACACTGCTGTAAAGCTTTTCCATCGATCTGAAATCGTAAATTTCATCGGAATCAATAACCAGTTTACAATCGCTGTTTTCAATAATATAATCAATTCGTTCCTCCGGATAAGCGATGTCGATTGGTACATAAACTCCTCCACTTTTTAAAATGGCCAATAACGAAATGACATTCCACTCGCTTCGGTTTAATTTAACACCAACAAATTCATTTGGTTTTACACCGTATTTTTTCTTTAAATAATTCCCCAGCTTGTTGGATACTTCATCCAGTTCCTGATAGGTTATTTTTTATCTTCAAAAACAATTGCTGTTTGTTCCGGCGTTTTTGCTGCCTGTTTGGTAAACAACTCTGTTAAGGTTTTCGGCTCTGCGCTATAATCTCTATCGGTTTTATTAAAAACATGAAGCAGTAAGTTTTCTTCTTCGGCATTCAGGAAAGACAAGGCAGCCAGGCTTTGATCGGTATTTAAAATTACCTGATTCAGCAGTACTTTTAAGTTGGCGATCAGTCGTACAATGGTTTCGCGAACATACAAGCCCGATTTGTATTCAATTTTACCTTCTAACTGTCCTTCGCTTTCGATGAAGTTGAATACTAAGTCAAACAAACATTTTTTCAGGGTTACCTCATTGTATTCTGCAATTTGCAGGTTTTCTATTTCGAGTGTCTGTTTGTCGGCCTCAATAGCATTGTCTCTTAACACAAACCATACATCAAATAATGGGTGTCTGTTACGACTCATTTGCAAATCTAAATTGAGCACCAGTTCATCAAAAGCAACCATTTGATTTTCCTGTGCATCGATAACACTTTGCTCTACTTTGTGTAGTAAATGGGTAAAATCGTTATTTTCGTCGAATACCGTTCGCAATGGAACCGTGTTGATATAAAGTCCAATCTGGTCTTCTAAATCGGTATGGATTCTGCCTCCTATGGGTGTTCCTACGGTAATATCCTGTTGCTGGGTATATTTGTACAATAAGGTTTTAACGAGAGCCAAAAGTCCGGTAAAAACCGTGACTCCGTGACTCGCACAAAAGTTTTTGAATTTTGAAAGGGTTTCTTTTTCAATAATAAAATCAACCGAATCTCCCTGATAAGCATTGATTGCTGCTCTTGATTTATCAGTAGGAAAGTCTAGTACAGGTACTTCGCCTTCAAACTTTTTTAACCAATGCTGTAACTGATTTTTATAATCCTCTGTTTGAAACTGATCGGTTTGCCATTGCGCATAATCTTTGTACTGAATTTTTAAATCGGGAGCCGTTACCGCCTTTCCTTTGGCCAGCGTTTGGTAATGGGATACAAACTCTTTGGTCAGGATGTTCATCGACAATCCATCACTGATAATATGGTGCATGACAAACGAAAATATCCATTGATCGTCTTGTAGCTGATACAATTTCAATCGTAGTAACGAATCTTCTTCGAGATTAAAAGGCTGGTCGATTTCCTGATTGATCTTCGCATCTATGGTTTCCTGAGTATGTTGATTTTGCCTAAAATCCTCAATCGTCAGATTCAATACATTTTGATCAAACGATTTAATGTATTGCTTAACGATTCCATTTTCGTCCAGTCTGAAAACGGTTCGTAAACTTTCGTGTCTTTTTATTACGGTCAGAAAAGCTTCTTTGAAAATCGAAAGATCCAATACTCCGGTAAACGTAAATATTTTGTACATGTTTAAAGCCACACTGGCCTCTTCCAAATGAGACAGCAACCAAAGCCTTTTTTGCCCTGATGAAAGCAGATAATTGGCACCCTTCGGAGCTTCTTTGATTTCCTGATAAACAGCAGTCGCAGTTTCGGTTATTTTTTTGGCCAGGCTTTGAATGTTTCGGTTTTCGAAAACATCTCTGAGGTTAATTTTTACATTAAATTCCCTGTTTACAACATTTGATAAATGGGTAGCGCTAAGACTGTGTCCGCCAAGTGTGAAAAAATCTTCAAGTATGCCGATCTTGTTGTTTTGGAGTATCGCTTCCCAGATTTCCACTAGTTTTTGCTCGGTATCATTTTGAGCAGGGATATAAGCAACGGTTGTTTTTAAACTCACGCCATTGCTTTTACGCAATTTATTTCGGTCTACTTTACCGCTATTGGTTAACGGAATTTCCTCCACTACCACAAAATTAGACGGAATCATATAGGGAGGCAATTTGTTTCCCAGCCATAAGTTGAGTTCTTCCTTAACCAATTCGGTCGTTGCCACCAGATATCCGGTCAGGTATTTATCACCGCTGTTTTCATTGGTATGGTCCAATACGACCGCCGTTGCAATTTGAGGATGTTGGTTTAAAGCGGCCTCTATTTCTTCGAGTTCGATTCTAAATCCTCTAATTTTTACCTGAAAATCTTTTCGACCCAAGTATTCGATATTTCCGTCAGGCGACCACAGACCGAGATCTCCGGTTTTGTACATTTTTTCTCCGGGATGAAACGGATTCGCCACAAACTTTTGACTGGTTAAGTCCGCATTGTTTAAATACCCCAAAGCCAGTCCTTTTCCTGCAATGCAAATTTCTCCAGCTAAACCAATAGGCTGCACCACTCCTGAATCGCTCAAAATATAGATCTGAGTGTTCCATATCGGTTTCCCGATTGGGATGCTTTCATTGCCTGGAGCAGTATTAAAGTAGGTAACGTCTATCGAAGCTTCGGTCGGGCCATAAAGATTGTAAATAGGCGCGGCAGAAATTTTGCTGTACCATTCGTTAACGGTCTTTGGCGTTAGAGCTTCACCACTGGTGATCACAGCACGCAAACTGGCCAGCTTATCCGCTAATTGTGCTGTATTTGCCACAGAAGCGATAAAAGTATTGAGCATACTTGGCACAAAGTGCAGACTGGTTACTCCGTTTGTTTCAATCAAATTTAAGATGCGATGCGGAGCCGAAATATCGTCCTGTTCGCACAGCACCATTTTAGTTCCCCAGCATAAAGACATAAAAATTTCCCATACCGAAACATCAAAAGTGAAAGTGGTTTTTTGCAAAATAACGTCATCGGAAGTATAGTGGTATTCGTTCCACATCCAGTCGATTCTGTTGGTAACTCCTTCGTGCGTAATCATACACCCTTTTGGGTTACCGGTAGATCCCGAGGTGTACAATACGTAGGCCAAATCAGTAACTTTATTGTGGTTTTGCGGGTTATTTTTAGGGAAAGTTGCCAGCTGTTCTGAAATGTTTTCTAAAACAGCTTCATCGATCAAAAATTTGCATTGACTGTCGGCTATAATAAAGTTTATTCTTTCTTCCGGATATTGTGGTTCTATCGGAATATAGGCAGCTCCCGCTTTTATGATTGCCATAAGAGCCACAATCATTTGTTCGCTTCGTGGCAGTTTTACCACTACGAAATCGCCTTGTGTAATGTTTTTTTCTTCGCGTAAATAATAAGCCAGCTGATTGACTTTTTCATTTAGTTCTTGAAACGTAAATTCTTTTTCTTTGAAGCGAAGTGCTGTATGACCGGCCAATTTTTCAACCTGCTCTTCAAATAAAACATTTAACGGAGCACATACCTGTTTTGTGTACTCGGTAGCATTAAAATCCAGAATCAGTTTTTTCTTTTCGGCATCACTAACCAACGCTATATTTTCTATGGTTTCTGATGGGATTGTGCTGACGGCGTTTAATAAATGTTCAAAATGAACGGTGATTTGCTCGATAAAAAAGGCATCGTACAAATCGGTATTGTAAACGATACTGAATTCTAAATTTTCGTCAACCTCAACAAAATTGAAGAGCAAATCAAACTTACTGGTTTTGTTTTCAGTTTCTAAAGCCTGAACTTTTAAATGCTCACCAATGTTTTTTACGCTTGCACTTTCGTTGTTTTGTAAAATCAGGAAGATATCAAACAACGGATTTCTGCTTAAATCAGTCTCCGGTTTTGCATCTTCTATTAGCTTATCAAAAGGATATGCCTGATAGTTGTAGGCTTTAAGCGTTGTTTCTTTTATCCTTTTTAAGAAAGATTCAAAACTATCTTTGGCGTCAACAGCTGTCCTTAACGCGATGGTATTCAAATACAAGCCCAACTGATGATGAAGCAGCTGTGTTTCACGACCCGCTATCGGAGACCCGACAATCACATCGGTTTGATTGGTGTATTTGTAAAGCAATATTTTTAGGGTTGCCAGTAGCCCCATAAACAAGGTACTCTCGTTGTCCAGACATACTTTTTGGAACTTCGTACTTGTTTCTTTGTTTATCGTTCTGTAAACGGTATCTCCATTGTATGTTTTTAATACTGGTCTTGTTTTACTGAAAGGAAGCTGAATTTTAGGAATTTCACCTGAAATCTGTGAGATCCAATAAGCTTTATGCGCTGCAAAATAATCCTCGTTCAGCAGGTTTTGCTGCCATACCGCATAGTCTTTGTATTGTATGGCCAACGGCTCTTTTGCAACGGTATTTCCTTTCTCTAATGCAATATAGTTTTCTAATATTTCATTTATGAGTACGCCCATAGACCAGCCGTCGCTAATGATATGATGAATCATAAAAAAGAAAATCCATTGGTTCTCTTCGGTTTGGTACACCGTACTTTTTAGGAGTAAATCGTTTTCAAGATCAAAAGAATACGACATTTCTTTGCTAATTAATGCCTCAACACTCGTGGTGGTATTCCTTACATCTATTTCGGCTACACAGAATTGTATTGCTCCGGCAGGTATTATTTTTTGGGCTACACTGTTCTCCTGACTTACAAATTGAGTTCTCAGAATTTCATGGCGTTCTATCACAAGTTGAAAGGCTTGTTCTAATGTTTTTACCTTAAGATTGCCTTCAAAAGTGTATAATGCCGGAACATTGTAGGCCCGGTTAGATTCTTCCATCTGACTTAAAACCCACATTCTGTATTGAGAAGAAGATAACGGATAGTACGCTGAATCGGTCGTTTTTAGAATTTCAGGCAGTGCCGGTTTTGACGATTGCAGTTTTGCATTGTCGAGCAAAAAAAGCGTCAATTCTTCTTTATGCTTTTTTATTTCTTCAATTAAGCTATGGTCAATATTCGATTTTTCGGCAAAAACCTTTAATTTATTATCCACTATTTCAAGTAAAATTCCTTCTCCCTGTAGTTTCTCAATTAATTTTTTCATTGGTTTATTTTAATTTTCGGAGGATCTTTTTTCAATTATTAAAGTAAAATGGCAGCACGTTTTATACTCAAAAGACGCTGTTACAAGTCGATATCTATTTCCTGAAGGTCTTTTTTGTTTGCGGTTAACTCTTCTTGTTTCTGAATGAAACTGAGCTGTTCTGCCATGGCTTCAATAGTTCGGAATTGGAATATGTGACCAATACTTATTTCAACACCAAAACGCTCCTGAATGCTATTGGCCAATTTCACCGCTCTTAAGCTATGTCCTCCTATTTCAAAGAAATCATCGGTTACACTGATCTTTTCGATCCCCAGTATTTCGCTCCAGATTTCAGACAGGCTTTTCTCGGTTTCGTTTCTGTAGGCGATGTATTCTCTTTCTAATTGGGATAAATCAATTTCGGGAAGCAGGTCTTTGTCTACCTTTCCGTTTTTGTTCAAAATGAAATCGTCCACTTCGATAAAATAGCTCGGAATCATATAAAAAGGAAGTCTGTCGCCCAAATAGGCCTTTAGCTCCTTTGTATTCATTGCCGCAGTTGTTTTGACGTAAGCCACAATAAATTTATCGGCAGCTTCTTCCCCCGCTTCTTTTAGCACCACTACTGCCCCATTGATTTCAGGATGAGCGTCTAAGGTTTTTTCGATGTCATTGAGTTCAATTCTGTACCCGCGAAGTTTAACCTGATTGTCTTTTCTTCCAAAAAATTTAATGTTACCATCTGGTAGCCATAATCCTAAATCGCCCGTTTTATAAACTCTTTCGTTGTTTAAACTTGCCGGCGTCAGGAATTTTTCGGCATTTAATGTTGGTGCATTCAGATAACCCAGAGAGAGACCATCACCTGCCAGATATATTTCGCCAATCACTCCCAGCGGGCATAATTGCAAACTTTGATCTAAAATATATGCCTTCGAATTGTTGATGGGTTTTCCAATAGGAATATCTTCTTCTACGGGTGCTGTAATTTTATAGGTTGCCGAAAACGTAGTGTTTTCAGTAGGTCCGTAACCGTTAATAAGGTTTAGTTTAGGATAGGTTTCCAGCAATTTACTAATGTGCTTGGCCGATAATTTTTCACCTCCCGCAAGTACATTGGTCAATCCTTCAAAAACCGATACATCCTGATCTGTAAACTGATTCAATAAGCCCGATGTAAACCACATCGTATCAACTTTTTCTGCTTTTATTAATGCCGAAAGTTTTTTGGTATTCAACAGCTCTTCTTTGTCGCATAAAACCAATTTCCCGCCATTAAGCAGTGCTCCCCAGAATTCAAAAGTAGAAGCATCAAAAGACACTGAACCTGTAGACAATATGGAGTTTACCGTATCAAAATCAAGATAATTGGTGTTTTTAACCAATCGCGTAACCCCTTTATGCGGTACTAAAACCCCTTTTGGATTTCCTGTAGAACCGGAAGTGTACATGATGTAAGCCGGAGCTTCGGGATCGTTTATAACCTGTTTGGACAGCGACACCTTTTCTAAAGCGTCTAACTGAACATCAATGGCTACAATACTTCCTTCAAAAAAATCAAGGTCAAACATATAGTCCATCTGAGTAATGATGGTTTTGGTATCAATGTCGTTGGCGATAAACTGTTTTCTGATCTTCGGACTCTCGGTATCAATTGGAACATAGATCCCGCCTGCTTTCAAAATTCCGAGTATGCTGCTAATCAGAAGTTCTGATTTATCGAGAATAATTCCAACTTTGTCGCCTTTACCTACCCCGTATTCTGTGGTTAGCAAATGGGCTATTTTGTTTGAATTATGATCTAATTCTTCATAGGTGAGCTGGGTGTTTTTATAGACCACTGCTATTTGCCACGGCGCTTTATAGACTTGTTGGCGAAAAGCATCCACTATATCCATACAAACCTCAGTACTAAAAATACCACTGCTAAAATCTGCTGAAAGAAGCTGTATTTCGCCAACAGATAAATATGGCAGAGCAGCAAGATCACGATCCGGATTAGCGGTTACAGCAACCAACAGGTTTTGAAAATGCTTTTGAATTTGACCTATAAAAGCTGCATCAAAAATGTCGGTATTGTACACTAAACTAAACTCCAGACCTTTTAGGGTTTCTACAAAATTGAATGAAATGTCAAATCTGCTCACAGCAGCTTTCGTTTTTTCATACAAGGCTATAGCAAGACCTTCGCTGTTTAAAGAATCTATTTTCTGATCTAAATCGGTATTCTGTAAAACGACAGTAGCATCAAACAACGGGTTTCTGCTGATATCGTGAGTCAGATTCAGGTCGGAAATTAATTGATCAAAAGGATAAATTTGATGTTCGTAGGCTTCCTGAGTCAGTTTTTTTACTTTACGGAAAAGCGCTGTTACAGTATCCTCGTCCGAAAACTGGCAACGCAGAGGCAATACGTTAATAAAACAACCTATTTGTCCTTCTAAGTCACTATGGTTCCTTCCGGTAATGGTACTTCCCAGTATAATATCCTGCTGATTGGTGTATTTGTAAATCAACAGATTTACGACAGTCACCAAGCCCATAAATAAAGTCAGGTTTTCCTTGTCCATTACATTTTTAAAATCCTGTACCGTCTTAGCATCAATGTTTACGGTAACTGTTTCACCATTGTAGGATTTAATTTTAGGACGGATTTTACTTTTTTGCAGATTGAGTACAGGCAATTCTCCTGCGAATTTTTCAATCCAGTAGGCTTTATGAACGGCTAAGGTTTCATTTTTTAATTGTTCATTCTGCCAGGACGCAAAATCTTTATATTGAATTCGCAGCGGTTGTAAGTTTACGGCAAGTTTGTTTTTATGTGCTTTGTACAAATGCAGCAATTCTTCAATAAAAACTTCCATCGACAGTCCGTCGCTAATGATATGATGCATCACCGAAACCAAAATCCATCTGGATTCTTCGACCTGCAACAAACTTACTTTTAAAAGCGGCCCTTCAGACAGATTAAATACAACCTGAATTAAATCGTTTATTGTTTTTTCTAATTCCTCTTCTGAACGGTTTCTAAAATCAATGGTATCAATCGTAAAATTATTGTTCTTTTCAGGCGCTATAATTTGTCTTAACCCCATATGCTCTTCCTCTTTAAAAGTGGTTCTGAAACTTTCGTGTCGTGCTGTTATGGTTTGAAAAGCAAAAGATAATGCCGATTGGTCCAGCTCTCCTTCAAAAGTGTAAATACTTGGAATGGTGTACGCCTTATTGGCTTCCTGAAACTGGCTTAGTGCCCAAAAACGTTGTTGTGCCGATGAAACCGGGTAACTGGATTGTTGCGCTAATACCTCTATTTCCTGAAAATAATTTTCCTTAGCCTGCAATACGGTTTCTGAAAGCGCTTTAATAGTTCTGTCTTCAAAAACGTTTCCGATCTCTATTTTTATGTTTAAATTTTTATGAATTGTCGACACCAGGTTCATGGCCTTGATGCTATGCCCTCCGATATCAAAAAAGTCGTCTGTTATACTGATGTCCTCTTTCCCAAACAATTCCCTCCAGATATCGTGCAAGGCGATCTGTATTTCTGTCGTCGGTAAAATCAGTTCTCTTGTTACTTCTTTCTTCGATTGGGCCAGTTGGTTCAGTTCTTTCTGATCTACTTTTCCGTTTCTGTTTAAGGGGATTTGTTGTACCTGAGTAATATGATCCGGAACCATATAATTCGGCAGTTTTTTGGCTAAGAACAAACGAAGTTCGGCAGCTCTGATTGGGGTTTCGGCCACAAAAAAAGCAGCTAAAAATTTCACGTCATGGCTGTCTTTGTTTACCAAAATTACAGCCTCGGTAATACCGCTATAACTTGTTATTTTTCGTTCGATTTCTCCCAATTCTATTCTGAAACCACGAATTTTAACCTGACTGTCGCTTCGGCCTATGATTTCTATATTTCCGTCCGGCAACCACTTGCAGATGTCTCCGGTTTTGTATAATAGTGAGTTTTGCAGATAAGGGTTTTCGACAAAACTTTTAGACGTCAGTTCTTCTTTGTTTAAGTAACCGGCTGCCAGACCTTCGCCCGAAACATACAGTTCGCCCGAAACTCCAATAGGTTGTAATTTCATATTCTCATTCAAAATGAAACCTTGTGTATACGAAATTGGTTTCCCGATTGGAATGCTCTGTGCCTCTTCCGGAACCTCATCGACAGGGCAAAAAGTCGAAAAAGTGGTATTCTCGGTAGGCCCGTAAACGTGTAATAATCTTCCGCTTCCGATATGATTTACGAACTTTCGCACATGCGATACGGATACCATTTCTCCGCCAAACAGAATTTTTCTTAAATTTATGAGGCTTTCAATATCAGTATCCACCATAGCATTAAATAAGGCGGTGGTCATAAAAACAACTGAAATTTCATTTGCAGTAATCGCCTGAAACAGCAACTCAAAATTGAGTACTAAATCTTTCTCGGGAATGTGTAAGGTCGCCCCATTTAATAAGGTTCCCCAGATGTCAAATGTAGAGCCGTCAAATGAAGGATTTGAGATCGCCAAAATACGATCCTGAGGGTCAATTTTTATGTAATTGGTTTCTTTAACCAGTCGTACTATACTTTTATCTTTTACCACAACTCCCTTAGGCACTCCTGTTGATCCCGAGGTGTACATGATGTACGCAATGTCGCCTTTGCTGTTGCTGCTTTCCCAATTTGAATCGGAAAGACTTTCTTCGCCAAGCATGACGTCGATACTAAACAAAGGAACCGAATAAGGAATCAGATCGTTTAGGTATTCGATTTGTGTGATAATCACTTTAGGCTGTGTATCAGACAGTATATAAGCAAGTCTTTCTTCGGTAAGATTATGGTCTAATGGCAAATAAACTGCTCCTAGTTTTAATGCGGCAACAAAGGCAAAAATGGTATTATCGGAGTAATCGGTCATAACCCCAATGCGATCTCCGGTTGAATGTCGTACTCTTTCTGCAGCTGATAAGCCAGCTGATTTGCTTTCTGGTTTACAGCAGCATAGGTATATTTTTTTTCTTTATGAACTAAAGCGATGTTATGCGGAGTTGCAGCAACCTGCTCTTCAAAAACAGCAATGACAGTGGTTTCAATCCTTTGTTCGGCTTCTCCCGAAAATTCCAGTAATTGCTGTTTCTCAGCTTCGGTGATGCATTCTGTTTCATTCACGATAGTATCAATCAAATCGCTTATATTTTCCAGTATATACGTATAGTACTGAACCAGATTTTCGATGAAAGAAGCAGCATATTTTGCCGCATCATAATGTATCTTTATCGCTTCGTGACCCGCGTGAGTATCATCTATTTCCAGACAAAGTTTGGCCTGAGCAATGCGGTTGTTTTTAGGATTTAATTTAGTATAGGCAAACGCATAATGAAGGTATTCTTCCTGAGTCAGTTCAAGATTCAGAAATTCATTTTCAATTAATTCAAAATCAATAGCTTCATAAAGCAGTGTATCTTCAATCTCTTTTTTGGTGGTATTTATTACATCTCTTAAAGTAGCGGTATTGGATATCGCGGTATGATAAAATAGTACGCTGTCTTTTTCCTGAGGTTCGTTCTGCAAAGAAAAAGGAGATGAAGCCACCCAAATACTATCGCTGTTCGTGTATCTTTTTAGTAGTGCATTAAAAACCGACAAGTATATGGTGCCCGCAGCAAGAACATTCCCTCCTGATAATTTATAGACTTTATCTAAACAGCTACTTTTTAATAAAATACTATAGCTACCAGAAGGAATTTGTTCATATTTACTAAGCAGGTGATTGGTATCATTGCTGTATTGTTTTATTTTATTAAACCAATAATCTTGTATGATTTTTTTATCTTTCATGATATAAACGGATTAATTGCAGGGATTACAAAGGGTTTATTTGCTCTTTTTAGGATTGGTATGTTGTCGCTAAAAATTGATTTCGATATTTATTCTGGAAGCTTCCAGTTCTTTTTCGCGTTGGATTTTGAAACTGTATGCGGCGATCTCCTGTTCGATGTCTTTTGATACTTCTTCTAAAAAAACCAAATAACGTTCTACAAACAGTTCTATGGTAGCGCTGCTAAAAGCCTCTTTTCTGTATTCAAGAGTGAAATGTGAACCGTTTGAAATGACCCACAAATCATATTTCACCTGTGCTGTGGCTACACTTTGCGCTTTTACTTTAAGATTTTCGTTGATACTGAATTCGTCCTGAGCGAGCTCATTCCAGGTAAAACCAGTGTTGATAAAATTAGTTCCGCGGTCACCCCTTTCAAATTCTAAATCTCTTAAGATTAAATCGATAGGATACATTTGATGCTCAAAAGCTTTTGATAGTTTGTCCTGAACCAGTCTGATGATGCTGTCGAAATTTTCGTCCTGCTGAAGCTTGATTCTGATCGGCAGCAGATTCACATAATAGCCTAATTGGTCTTCGAGATTGGCATGAACTCTTCCGGCAAACGGAACGCCCAGTATAATATCAGATTGCTCTGTTTGCAAGTGTAAAAAGCTAAAGAAAGCCGCTAAGTGAAATGTAAATTCAGTAACATTTAGTTTTTTAGCTATTTTTTTGATAGCCGAATTAACTGCGGGATTGAGGATAAACTCTATTTTACTGTCCTGATCCTCTGAAATAGTTTCCTGCAAATAATCGTATTTAAGCTGAAGCGGTTTTAAATGTCCCTGTAATTCCTTCATCCAATAGGTATTGGTAATCACATTGCTTTCTATTTGATGCTTCAACCAATAGCTGTATTCTTTGTATTGAATGTCTAATTTGGAAGAGGGAAGAATGGCTTCTTTTTTCAATATCGAGTTGTAAGTACTGCTTATCTCTTCGACCAAAAGCTGTAGCGACCAGGCATCAGATATGATGTGATGAATGACGAACAATAAGGTATGATGTTCGCGATCGATACGTATTATTTTTGCTTTGAATAAAGGTCCTTTGAAGAGATTAAATACAAAACCGGCTGTTTGCTGAATTTCCTCTTCCAGTAAAAACTCTTTATCGCTATGACCGCTAAAGTCGTCACATCCTATCGAAAATTTAAATTCTTCTGACGGGGTAATGAACTGTCTGATGTTTTTTTCGTCGTCTTCTTTAAAAACAGTTCTTAATATTTCGTGCTTTTTGATCACGCGAAACAAGGCTTCTTTAAAAGCAATAATATCCAGGTTCCGTAAAAATGATATACCGCAGGAATGTTGTAAGCCACCTCATTACCTTTAAACTGACTTACCATCCAAAGACTTTTTTGGGCATATGACATTTCGTAGGAAACGGCCTGAGGCACAACGGCGATAGGTGCAAAATTGTTGGAAAACGATGCTTTTACTAATTCGGCCTGATCTCTTAAAACGGAATACTCGAACAGTTTTTCAAAAGAAACGGTAACCTGTAGCTGTTCATTTATTTTATAATCAGCTGCCCTAACTTCAGACTATGTCCTCCTAAATTAAAGAAATCATCGGTCGCATTAACTGTGTCTACGGCTAAAATATCTTTCCAAATAAGGGCTAACGTTTTTCAATTCTTCCTTTTGGAGCGATACGTTCGGTATTCGTTTCGGTACCTGCATCGATAGCCGGAAGCGCCTCCTTGTCTGTTTTTCCATTAGGCGATAAAGGGATAAAAGGAACGGCAACGTAATATTGCGGAACCATATAAGCAGGCAGTTTGTTTTGCAGATATTCTTTAAATTCATTTTTAGCAATACCCTCCCCCTGTGTAATAGGCTGCCAGAACATCAACACCTTTCAATTGTTTTACGGCAACCACAACTTTTTTAGAGCAGCTGAAAACTGCAACAAACAATTTTCTATTTCGTCTAGTTCAATTCTGTACCCTCTCAATTTTACCTGATGATCTTTTCTGCCCAGAATTCGATATTTCCGTCGGGAAACCATTTCACCATGTCTCCTGTATCGTATAGAATACTTCCCTCGATAAATGGATTTTTAATAAACTTCGCAGCGCTGAGTTCTTCCTTATTCAGATAACCAAGTGCTATACCGGCACCCGCCAAATAAAGTCTTCCTGTGATACCAACCGGTGTGAGTTGTAGATTTTCGTCGAGTATATATGCTTGTGTATAGAAATTGGTTTCCCTACAGGAATTGACTTGTACTCTTTGCCTTTCTCTAATTTATAATAGGTGCTGTATGTGGTATCTTCAGAAGGTCCGTAGAGGTTTCTTACCTCAGCATTTGTGCGTAACAGCTCTCTCGCAATATCCACCGAAATGGCTCTCCCGCTAAATTGATAATACTGGCATTTTGCAAAGCAGAAAAATCTTCTTCAATCAGACTTCGAATGCTTGAAGGAACTGTATTCAATACTACTCTTTTGTCCTTTTTTAATTCTTTGCCTATTTCCAAAGCATTGCTGAGCAACTTTATTGTTTTTCCAACGGATAAGGTAAAAAACATCTCATAGGCCGAAAGATCAAAACAATGTGAGGTTGCTGCATAAACTAAATCAAAATGTGCGGTATCAAACTCTTTTTTAGCCCAGTACAATAAAGCAACCACATTTATTGGTAATGAGAACTCCCTTTGGTTTACCGGTGGTTCCCGAAGTATAAATAACATAGGCCAGATCTTCGGCTTTGCTTATTTTCTGAAGGTTCTCTGTAGCGTATTGCTCTTTTTTTACCAAAACTGATCCAGTTCTTTTTCGTCAATAACCACCTTGCAATTACTATCGGCTACGATGTAGGCAATACGTTCTTCCGGGTAATTAACATCTATAGGTACATAAGCCGCCCCGATTTAAGCACTCCTAAAATGGTCGTTACTAAACGTTCGTCTCTTTTTAAACGTACTCCTACTAAATCGTTTGGCTGGATGTTGTACTTTTCTCTCAGATAACAGGCCAGCTGATTGGATTGTGCGTGCAGTTCGTATAAGTCAATTGTACCTCATTAAAGATCAAAGCACAATCGTTTGGGTTTTATCAGCCTGCAATTCCAGTAAGTCTACAATAGTAGCTTCTTTTGGAAAATAAATTTCCGTTTCATTGAACGTATTCAGTAACAATTCTTTTTCGGTTTCGGCTAAATAGTCAATGGCATCAATAGTAACCGCTGTATCCTTAAATACGGCTGTTAACAGATTTTCAAGATGGCTGAATATAGCCGTAATCCAAAATTCATCATAAATATCGGTGTTGTATTCCAAACCTAACAACACAGCTCTCCTCCTGCTCTGTAAAAATAAAACTAAGGTCAAACTGCGACGTAGTACGCTTCATTTCATAAGGCGCTACATCAACTCCTACCATTGGAGTTTTTGTTTGTAAGGTGTTTAATTGGGCCTGATTTTGCAACACCACCAGTACATCGAATAAGGCCGATCTTGAAGCGTCTCTTTTTAAATTAAGCTTATTGACCAAAGTGCTAAACGCATAATTCTGATGTTCATAGGCATCGATTAAGGTCTTTTTTTGCTGGTCTAATAAATCCGAAAAGCGATCTGTTCCGGTTAGCTGAGTTTTAATCGCCAAGGTATTTAAAAATAAACCCAGCTGATTTTCAAGCTCCGATGTTCCCTTCCGGCTATCGGAGTTCCCAGAATAATGGTATTCTGATTGGTGTAACGGTATAATAAAAGCATTGATTCCGGCCATTAAAGTCATAAATGGCGTAACTGAATTTGCTTTAGAAAAA